>CALXTG010000151.1 GCA_944391355.1 uncultured Alphaproteobacteria bacterium | reverse complement strand
TCACGTACTACTCAGGTATCTAAGCGCGCAGTGGTCGCGGTTGCTTCCCTTGCTTGCTAAGATATTCTGAGATGTTACAGATAAAAAAGCAGTGTTGGCTGCTTTTTTACTTAGCCATTGTACGCTGCGGTACTTTTGCCCTTTTTACTTCGGAACCTAAGCTCTCAGGCCAGCTTATGCTGTCCCGCTTGCTAAGGTTTTCCGAAGAACTTGCAGAAAAAAATAACCAGAGCAGTGGTTATTTTTTCTTAACGTTTATTATTCACGCACGCTATCCGAACTTTTTGTTTTGTGGGTGGCTGATACAAATTTTTTTTGGAGGAGAAATGGTTGTCTTAATTAATGCCGAGAGCCCGTTTTTTGACCAAGAGGCGGCGCGGCAATTATTTGAAATTAACAGGGAAGCTATTGAAGACCGGCGGGGATTTGCAGATTATCTGACCCGCTGGTTTTTTAATATTTACGAAAACGGCAGCTTTGTCGGCTGCATCTTTTGTTATCATGAAGATAATAAAGACTGGGTCGGCGGGTTTGCCAGACGTAAAACCCACGCCTCCTGTCTGGAAGCTTTGAATCGGGTGAAGTCTTGTTTCCCCGAACTTTATGCTTCTACCAGGCAGTTGAGTGCGAAAATTATTTTGCGGAAAGCCGGTTTTGTCCGTACGGCGGAACCGGGAATTTATGTTTGGAATAATATTTTACAAGGAGAAAATAAATGAGTGGCGGCGGAAGTAAAAGTAAAGTTACTATCCCTACGGTAAGTTATAATACCGGCGGTTTATACGGTTCCGGAACGGCCGGGGCCAACAACAGTTTTAAGGGAACCGATTTTCAGAATAATCTGGTTAAAACCACGGAATCGGCAATTCCCAATTATTTAAATCAGCTGATTAATCCCAGCTATGACAGCGAAATTTTCAAAGCTCAGACCAGTCAGCGCAATCGGCTGGCAAATCAGTCTTTTGAAAATAATCTGATGAATCCGCTGGCAAGCAGAAATTTAACCCGTGGGTCTTCGGTTAACCAGATGAGTAACGAATTTGCCAATAATCTGGCTAATCTGGAAACCAGTGCCATGGCTAATGAAGATGCCCGGGTCGGTAATGTGCTCTCGCAGTTATTTAATTATTATCAGGTTCCCTATAATATGATGATGGGACTGCAGAATAATGCCTCACAAATGGCAATGGCGCAGATGCAGGCTCAGGCCAGTCTTGATCGGGCAAATGCCGATCGGAGGGGTGATCTCCTCAGCGGTTTGGCGAGCGGTATGGGGAGTATGATAGGAAATATGGGAACCGGTTCTTCCGGCTCCGGTTTCGGAACAAGTGCCGGCGGCAGTAACACAAACAGTAATAGTTTTGGTTGGGATGATGCGGCAAAAATGGCTTTGCAGCTTGGGGCGATGTATGCCGCTTCGGGTTCGGATATTCGTTTGAAAGAAAATCTTGAACTGCTTGATACGGTTGATGGCTACAATATTTATCGTTTTGATTATATTAACGGAGCGAAAGATCAGGTCGGTGTTATTGCTCAGGAAATTTTGGATGTACAACCGGAAACGGTCGGCGTTGATGACAGCGGTTATTACTTTGTTGCTTACGGATTGCTTCCCGAGGAAGTTCAGCAAAGAATCGGCGAGCTGCGTCAGATGATCGGATAATTATTATTGACAATTGTGACAACTAAAGTTAATGTCTATTTGTTATATTTAATCGGAGGTTGTTATGAAGGGTGCTGTCGGTATTTTATTGTTGTTCTGTGTGGTCGGTTGTGCGACGCAGCCGCGCAAAACAGAGGAAAATTATGCGGCGCTGATGCAAAGTTATATCGGTGTAACTGAGGAGAATCTGGTTGCGGAATGGGGTATTCCGACTACCAATTATGAGCTCAATAAAATCAGGTATCTGGTTTTCAATAAAAGCGAAACCATAAATTACCCGGGGGTGGCGCCGACCTATTATACAATGCCTAACGGTTTTACTTATCCGATAGGCGGAAGAAGTCCTTATTCCGAGACCTATCAATGTCAGACAACTTTTATTATTGAAAAAGGCAAGGTTAAGGATGTGACTTTTAAGGGAAATGACTGTGTGTCATAACCACCTGTTTCAGAACAGGTTGTGATTTGTTTAATTATATCCTTCCCCAAAACGGGGAAGGATTTTTTTTTAGGAGATATATAAATGTCAGATACAGTAAATACAAAAAACGATGGAGATTCCTCCGGAATCGGATATATTTTGAAACAGATTATGCCCGATATCCTCGGATCAGGATTAGGCGCAGGATTACTGACTTCCGGGTTGATTAATCTGGCCGGCGGTGACGGGTTGGAAGCTCTGAGTTACGGCGCAATGGCCGGCGGAAAATCCAGCGATATCTATCAGGATTATCTGCAGAAAATCCAAAGGGAGCAGAGACAGAACGGATTAAACGGTCAGGAAATGTCAGGTTATGATCAGGAACCGTTTTTGCAACAGCAGCAGGCTTATGCCGAACGTCTGCAGGATAATTATGATCAGAGCAGCCAGAATTATGGACGTTCTTTGCAGGCGCTGCTTACACCGGCGCAGGCCAATCTGCCGCAAGATACTTTTCCGTATCGGCGCAGCCTGAATATGTCCGGTTACGGTAAGTAATTTGCAGGGAGCTTTATGCTCCCTATTTTTTAATTTATGATTGAGAGGAATTTTGATATGGAAAAGTCGAAAGAAACTGATGGAATAGGTTATATTTTAGATCAAGTAATCCCGGATATTATGGGATATGGGTACCAACCAAGTAAAAACTTGTTAAAACCGGATTATGATCTTAAGCGTTTGGGGATTGAACAATCTCCAGAGACGGAAAGAAACATGAATAATAATGTTGAAAGTAAAAATTCAAGTTTACCCGGACAGTATATAAATGGAAAACCAAAATTTCCATCAAATCTTTATTGGACAAATGATTTGAATACTGAGAGAAATAATCTTTTTTCCGAACAGAAAATCGATTTTAAAAAGGATTGGGAGAATTTTAAGGAAGGATTGAGTGATGCCGGAATAGAGAGTTTGTATCATTTAACGGGAGGTGCTGCTGACAGAATGTGGTCTGATTTGAACGGAGCTGCTTGTAAATTAAAAGGGACAATTGGTGTTGGTAATGAAAGTTATGCGGATTGTTTTAACCAAAAGAGACACCAATTAGATCAAAGATATCAGCTCGCTCAGTCTCGTAGTCCCAAAGTTGTAAAAGCTACTCGGGAAACATGGGAAGATTTTGATAATATAATGATGGTAAAAAAGTTCTTCAAAGATATAGCTGATTGGGGATTAAGTTGTGCTGTTTCAAAGTTATTGATTGATACTGACTTAGCTCAGAATGGGGACAAAGGGATTACTCAAGAGTTTCTTGACAGATATTCTGCTTCTGAGGCTACTGATTTAGAGGCTTTTAAGAGAGATATGTTAATGCCTAATGAGTAGATATATAAACGGGATAAGTTTCTTATCCCGTTTGTTTCTTGACTTCGGTAGAAAAATATGTTCTTATATACTAAAATTTGTGTTAAGGACAAGGAAGTATGAGATATTGGTTTGTAGATTTAGGATATTTATGTGCCGCTTTTGTTTTAAGTCGCGTGTATTTTTATTTTTTATCTAAGAAAAATGCCGGAGATTTTGTTACTGCAAATATTTTATCTTTTTTTTCGGTTTTTGTGGTTGCAGTTCTGATTTATCGGGATGATTCCTGGGGGGGAGCTGTTTTTGTTGCTTTGCTTCAGGCTTCAATGAGTCAAGTACCGGTTTTATTTTGGGATATGTATAAAAAAGCGAAAATCTAAAGGAATTTGAGTGATGGAAAATGATACAGTGTATTTATATAAAATGTTTGTAACCATGATAGGGTTTCTTATCCTGTTTACATCTTGATTATAGAGAAAAAATGTGCTTCTATATACAAAAATTTGTGTTGAGGGCAAGGAAATATGGGAGATTTGATTTTAAATTTAGGATATTTGTGTATTGCTTTTGTATTGAGCCGTATTTATCTTTATCTCTTGCGTAGAAGTCACAGAGGAGATTTTGTTGCTGCAAATATTTTATCTTTTTTTTCGGTTTTTGTGGTTGCAGTTCTGATTTATCGGGATGATTCCTGGGGGGTAGCTGTTTTTGTTGCTCTGCTTCAGGCTTCAATGAGTCAGGTACCGGTTTTATTTTGAGATATGTATAAAAAAGCGAAAATCTAAAGGAATTTGTGTGATGGAAAATGATACAGTATATTTATATAAAATGTTTGTAACCATAATAGGGTTTCTTGCTGCATTCGGCATCTTTATGTTTCTTGTCCGTTCATTAGCTGTCTGGATTTTAAGAAAGTTCTGGCATCAGCATATTTATTTTGCGGCTAATTTGTTTTCTTGGGTGTTGCTGGGAGTGATTCTCGGAGCGGTGAGAGATATTACGAATATTCGTTATATCTGGATGGGGATGGCATTATGTGCTTTTCCGGAAATGATAATTTTAATTTATGATTGTCTGAGGCAGCGGGTTGTAAAAGCAGAACATCAGCCATAGTAACAATTATGGCTTAACGGATTTTTAACAGAAATTTTTATAGCCGCCTTTCGGGGCGGTTTTTTTGTGCCCGGTTTTAAAGCAGCCGCAGCGCTGGCGTATGGTGTTTTTAACAGATATACCCAAAAACCAATGGCACATTTGACGAGAGCTGTTTCTATTGCTTTGAGAAAATTCTCTCCGGTCAGATTAGGGAATAATGTTGTTAAGGAGGTTGCTCAAGGAGTGAAAGAACATGAAGGCGGGGAAGATATTTTGAGAAGAGCCGGTTGGGGAGTTGCGGATACTTTTTTCCCGGGTATAAAAAATTGGGGAAAAAGATGGTCTGAAGAAAATTAGCATTAAAAAGGGAGATTCTTTATCGGAGTTTCTTCCCTCTTTCTACTTGACGGATATTTTTACAAGTGATATTTATTATTAGTAATTTTTCTCAGGAGGAGTGTATGGTGAGTGACGAAACGCTGGTTGCGCAAGTTTTATGGTTGGAAGTTATGCTTCCGAATTTGCTGGTAACTTTTATTGCAAGCCGCTTTTATGTTTTCGGGCTGAGGAAAATATTTCAAAAATCTTGTTATTTTGGTGCCAATCTTCTGTCTTTATTGACTTTGGAGCTGGTTTTGGCCGGGGTATATTATATGTATCCCCAGAATTTGCTTGTTGGGAGGATTTTGGGAAGTACTCTGACAATAGCTTTTGCGCAGTCTGTCTGGTTGATTTGGGATTATCGTCGGTTAATTGTTGTTTTGAAAAATAAAGATACCGAGGAATTGTCGGAAAAACAGCGCTTTGCGAAAGATTTTACCGGGGTGGTCGGTATCTTTGCCGTTTTTGTGGTGCTGACAATGTTAGGAAAATGGGCGTTATATTTACCGCAGAAAAATTTTGCCGCCCGTTTGGAAAAAATAATGGATAATGCTGACCAATTATATGCGATGAATTATATTTGGGGGACAGGGATTGTCAATTATTGCCGGGATTTTGGCGTAGAAATGGAAAATTATCAGCGCTTTCATAATGAAAAAATAAGGCCGTTGTATTTGATAGGGCAGGAATTACTGGTTCGGGAAGCTGGTGTTGATGATTTTGAAAAACTGGTGAGTCCGAGACTTTTGAATGAAGAATTTCTGTATGAAAACGGCCGGACTTATTTGGAGGAAGCGCAGAAGAATTATAATCAGAAACAAGGAAGCAGTTTTCCAGATAAGGGATTTTGTGAAGATATGGAAAAAAATCCCGAAAAGTTTTTCGGAGGACGAAAGACTAAAATGCCGTTTTTATCAGAAGAATGAAAGCAGCTTTTTAACAGAAAATTTTATAACCGCCTTTCGGGGCGGTTTTTTTGTGCCCGGTTTTAAAGCAGCCGCGATCGGGCAGGTATTGTCGGCGGCTGCTTTTTTATGAAAGGAAAAAATATGGTAGAAGTAACACTGCCATAAGAGTTTGTCGGGGGAAGCAAGGCAATTGCCAATCAGGTTAATGCCAATTTTGAAGCGGTGACCCGCGGATTTACCGGGATAAACGTGGCTTTGGAAGAACTGAAGGCTGAAGTTGAAAAGTTTAATAATAAACCGTTGCGGGACAGCTTTGATATTATCGTCAGTTTGGTCGGAACCGCTCCTACCGGCGCGTATCCGCTGTGGACCGGCGAATGGATTTATAATGCCCGCTCGATTTATAAAGATTTCTGGGCCAAGGCGCTGGAATATAAAAAAGGACAGAATATCCGAACCCTGTCGACGGCAGAATATGAGGCGGAAGTCGAAGAATACGGCGAAACCGGCGCTTTTGTCGTTGATGAACTGAACGGCCATATCCGCCTGCCGAAGATTATACATTTTGTATCGGGGTTGAGTGAATTATCTGAATTAGGTAAGCCTTTCCATGACAGTTTGCCCGAACACAGTCATAAGGTTTATCAGAATAACGGAACCTACGGTGCAAGCTCGAGTATTTTTCAGTCGCTCGGGCCTTTGACAAATCCGGGATCGGCTAAGGGAATCTTTGAAACAGGCGGTGTCAGTAATGACGGAGACAGCCTGCATTTGGGCAGCGAAACAGCGCCGAAACATATCAAATGTGCGGTTTTTATTCAGGTTGCCAATAATACGGCCGAAATTTCGGCGATGGATACGGCTGTTATTGCCCAGGAACTCAGCGATGCGATTGACGATATTGAAGCCAGAGGCGCCGAAGTAATTGCCGAAGTGGAAGATCTGGCGGCGGAAAAGGTTAATCTGTTGAACCAGACAACAACGACGAATGTCGGTTTTATCGAAACAGCCGGCAGCGAGCAAAAAGCGTTGGTTACGGCTGAGGGCGTTAAACAGACGGATCTGGTGACCGCGGCCGGCAGCAATCTGGTAACGACCGGTAATGAACAGGTGGCAAGAGTTGTTGCGGCCGGCGACGAGAAAATTGCCGCGGCGGAAAATTGGGCAATCGGTGAAATTGTGGATTGTCCGTTCGGTTCGGCCAAATACTGGGCCAATGAAGCCAAAAATAATGTTAACGGTCAGGAACTGGTTATTGCGCTGGATGCGACGGCCGGCAGTATTTCTCTGGAGACGAATAATATTTATAAACTGACTTGCAGCGGAGCGGTTAATTTTGTTCTGCCGGCCAGCGTTAATAATGCCATTCATAATCAGATCAAAGTGATGGTTCATATGCCGGCGGTTTATGCCGTCGACTGGGGAACCAACGGCCGTTATTTTAACAATGAGGTGCCGGATATTTCCGAAACGGGAAATTATGATTTCTACTTTGATTATGATGCAATTGCCGAAGCCTGGGTTGCCGGGGCGCTTAAAAAAGGGCCGACGGTATAATGTGGTACAGTCAAAATTTGTTGAT
>CALXTG010000150.1 GCA_944391355.1 uncultured Alphaproteobacteria bacterium | reverse complement strand
TATCGAAAATGTGAATAATATGATCATTAACGGGAAAAATCCTAACGGGGACGGTAATTCTCTCGTCGTCAAAAACGGCAAAACTTCTCTCGCTGGTGATCTCTCCGCTCTCGCTAATGCTACCGTGGGAAAAGCCCTTACCGTTACCGGAGCAACTACCTTGAGCAGTACTTTGGGCGTTACCGGCGCTGCGACTTTAAAAAGCACTCTTGACGTAACCGGTGACACAAACTTAAAGAGCAACGCCACCGTTGGCGGAAATCTTTCCGTAACGGGAACAACTACTTTAACCGGTAAACTGACCGCCAACGGCGGCGCCGACATTAAAGGCGGCGCAACCGTCACCGGCGGCCTGACCGCAGACACTGCCGACATTACCGGCAAACTGACGGCCGCCGGCGGTAACTTTACCATGGAAGGAAACCAAGCCACCATTAAAGGAAACCTGACCCTTACGGGAGACGGAAAAACAACCGGAATTATCACCGCTCCCAAGCTCAGTGTAGACATTCTGGAAGGCGATACCGGTAAATTCGAAAGCCTCTGGGCCGGCACCAACAATAAAACCAACTCCGGTGTTGATACTTATACTTTGGCAGTCAACCAGGGATTTGTCCGTATCAAGGATACCAACTTTGCTGTCGGCGGAGTTACCGTAAACAGTGACGGAACAACCATGACCAACGGTACAATCTCTGCCCCCGGTTATGCCCGTTTAGCGGTCAATAACGCTGATACCTTCATGAGCAACACAAACGTCGCCATGCTCGCCAACGCGGCGGCAACCATTCGCGCCGGAACATCCGCCCTGGTCGCCACTCCGGATTTCCGGATCAAAGATCGGACCTCAACGGCCGACGGTGAAGAATATTTCCGCGTTAAATCTGCCGCGACCGCTTCCGAAAGCAAAGGGGTTCAGGTTTCCAATACCGACTTCATTGTTTCGGATAAGGCCAATAACCTGACTTCAAAAGTCTTTGAAGTTAACCCGACGGCAACGCTGCCCTCTCAGAAAGCCAGCATCCGCGTCCGTAAAGGGGTAATGGAAATTGCCGCCAATACCGACACAACCAAAACCGATGCCAATGCGACCGGTTATATCCAGCTCGACCGTATTGTCGGCAATCGAGATTGGGACGGCGACAATCTGCCGACCTCAGGCGGCGGCACCGTATACGACAGATTCCAGGTTAACCCCGCCTATACCTCGGTTATGCACGACATCAAGCTGACGACGCGCGGCGGCGCCCGCCTCAGCGATATCCTGCCCGACTTCATCAACAAAGGTATTTACGTTCTTGACAATACCTATAAAGAAGCCGGGTGCGGCGGTCAGGTCTGTAACTGGGAAGGCCCGGTTAATGTCTTCAACGGCACCCCCGGATTTTCCGATTCCCACATTGCCGCCGCCGATTGTGCCAGCGGAGACATGAGCTGTGTTGCTTCCCCGTGGCTGGGATACATTCCGGCACCGCAATGCCCGCCGGGATATTCCAAAGTTGCCACCCTCGCTCCGATCCGTTTTAATATGGCACAGGCCGGTCTGGTTTCCAAACCCTCGCATTTATCTTCCCGCGCAGGCAAATACGATATCTGGAGCCCCAAAAACCCTGCAGAGCAATATTACGGTTCGGCAAGTTCGGTTGACAACATCCAGAACCTGACTTTCCAGAAAAGCACCTGGCTGAATACTTCGCTTAAGGCTCACTGTCTCGGCACAACCAACTACCAGTGCTCCAATAATGAAAACGCGCCGGAAGGCAAAGGCTTCCAAGGCTGGAGCGGTATTATGGGCTTTATCTACGGCGGCAGGGTTTATGAAGACTTGTTCCGGGAAATCTACGGGAGCTCGCCCGCCTCAGATGCATTTGCCTGGAACCTGTTTCCGGTCTATAATCAGGAACTGACTGCCATTGCCGACGTTTACTGCTATTTCGACCGCGGCAAATTTACCGGAACGGCAAACGCGGCCCTGATTGATACCGAATATGACCAAATCGGCAACTTCCGCGGCCCGACTGCAGACGGCACCGGCAACTTATACGCCAAACCGTCCGCTTATAAAAACCGTCTTAACGATCCGAAGTTAAAATACGCGGATCCCTGGTAAAAGCAAACAGGTCTCCCCGGCAGCTTCTTTACGGAAGCTGCCTTTTTTCTGATTAATCGTTTAATAACTGTGAGATTTGCGTTTATTTATAAAAAAAATATTATAAAATAAGGCAGATTATATGATTATCTATAACTTTATGCGATTCTAACTTCGCGGAGAGCGGTTATGGCAAACCTTGATGACGAGTTTGATAAAGACGACGAAGCAATCCCGGCCGGCGGCTTGAATAAAAAGAAAATCCTGTTTATTCTGGTTCCGGTTTTGATTGTTATCGGCCTGGTTGTCAGTTTTTATTATATTTTTAATAAAAACCTGCACTCCGGCGCCCCGCTGCCCTACAGCATTATTTCAGCCGGAACCGAAGAAGACGCCAATGCCGTCATCGTTTTTTATGACCTGCCCGAAATCACGGCGCAGTTAAAAGACAACACCGGAGCTGCCAGCCACGTTAAAATGAAAATCAGCGTCGAACTCAGCCGTGTCGAAGATGTTGCCGCCGTTGAAGCCATGGTTTCCCGGCTGACCGATATTATCATCGCTCATACGATTGAACTGACACCCGATGAAGTCAGCGGTTCAAACGGCCTTTACTGGCTGAAAGAAGAATTGCTCTACCGCATGAATTTAGTTGCGGCACCGATAAAAATCACTAATATCAATTTCAAAAATTTTGAAATTCAAAATACCAAAGCTTAAAGGACAGACAAAGTGGCAGAAGAAAATAAAAATACCGAGACACCTGCTCCCGAAGCCCCCGAAGGCAAAGATGAAAACTGGGCCGACATGATCGAGGTCCGCGACAATCCGGCCGCTGTTTCCGCCGAAAGCGATACGGCCGAATCAAAAATCCTCAACCAGGAAGAAATTGACAGTCTTCTCGGCTATACGGCTGACGAAAGCGATCCTCATTCGCTGAAAACCGGCGTCCGGGCGATTCTCAACTCCTCAATGGTATCTTATGAACGCCTGCCGATGCTGGAAATTGTTTTCGACCGCCTGGTACGCATGATGGCCACTTCTCTGCGCAACTTTACGCAGGATAACGTCGAAGTCTCTTTGGACAGCATCGAATCAATGCGCTTCGGAGAATATGTCGATTCGCTGACTCTGCCCACCCTGCTGACGGTTTTCAAAGCCGAAGAATGGGATAATTTCGGCCTGATGTCCCTAGACAGCTCTTTGGTTTACTCCATCGTCGACGTTTTGCTCGGCGGCCGCCGCGGCACGGCGGCCATGCGGATTGAAGGACGCCCCTATACGACAATTGAACTGAATATCGTCAAAGATATGATCCAGTTGATTTTGGCAGATCTTTCCACCGCTTTTGACCCGATCACTTCGGTTAATTTTGTTTATGACCGTATGGAAACCAATCCGCGTTTTGCCACCATTACCCGTTTATCCAACGCCGTAATTGTCGCCCGTCTCCGGATAGATATGGAAGACCGCGGCGGCAAAATTGACCTGATGATTCCTTATGCCACGCTCGAACCGATTCGCGAGCTCCTGTTGCAAATGTTTATGGGTGAACGCTTCGGCCGCGACGCTATTTGGGAAAACCATTTGATGGAACAACTCTGGGAAACCGATGTCGAAGTCAAAGTTCTGCTGAAAGAAAGGCTGACCAGTCTCGGCGAAATTGCCAAATGGCAGCCCGGTTCATTTCTAGACCTTGACATGGATCCGCATGAAGATGTATCACTGCTGTGCGGCGATGTCCCGCTTTTAACCGGCTCAATGGGGCGCAAATCGGATAAAATCGTCATTAAAGTAAAAGGCAAGGCGGAAAGAAATGGATAGTTTCGAACTTCTTATCAATTTAGCCATCATCGGCTTGCTGATTCCGACAATCATTTATGCCTATCGGCTGAATAAAAGTCTGAATATTCTGCGGCAGAATCAGAGCAGTCTTGCCAAACTGGTCGAAGCCCTGAACGAAGCGACATTTAAAGCCGAAAACAGCATTCCCAAGCTCAAATCGGTCACCGAACATTCTTCCGAAGACCTGAAGGAAGTGGTCGACTGCGCCAAAGAACTCAAAGACGATTTGCTTTTTATCAACGAACGGGCCGATAATCTCGCCGACCGTCTCGAAAACGTTATCCGCGACGGCCGCGGCATTAAAGAAGAAACCGTTGTTAAAAATGCGGTGCCTAAATTTGAGACTCGGCCGCCGAAAAATGATTTTTCAATCGAAGATTCCCGTTCCGAAGCCGAAATGGAATTGCTTAAAGCCTTGCGGTCAATTAAATAAGGGGAAAGATGTTGCCAAAAAACAAAAAAAATAATTTTCGGGTTCTGCCTCTGTTTATCTTTTTTGCCGTATTAATGCTGTCGGTTAAAATCAACAATGTCTTTGACCTGTTGAAAAATCCCGAAGCTCCTAAAGTAACCATTACGCCGAGCCGGGCTTTTGCCGAAGAAAAGCTCAACCGCGAAACCAAAGAGCTGACCCGGATTCTCGATCAGGGCGACAAAAGCAGCGCCGACACGCCGGCTTCGACCCCGGCCTCCGCTTTCACCCAGTCAGAAATCCAAATTCTGCAGGAGCTGGCCGAAAGGCGCGAAGCACTGGATCTCAGAGATAAAGAAATCGATAAAAAAACCGTCCAGCTCAAAGTGGCCGAAGAAGAAATCGCCAAAAAACTTCAGCAGCTGAAGGAATATGAAGCCCGGTTGAAAAAATTGATTAACGAATATGATGAAAAAGAACAGGAAAAGATTAATTCACTGATTAAACTCTATTCGACGATGAAACCCAAAGACGCCGCCCGTATTTTCAACACGCTGGATCTGGACATACTGGTCGCTCTGCTGAAAGGCATGAAACCGTCCGTATCTTCTTCCATCCTGGCGCAGATGAAGGCCGAAAAAGCCAAAGCCGTCACCGCTGAACTGATGGGCAATAACCTTTAACCAAGAGTAAACTGCTTTGACCGCAAAACTCAGTCATATAAATATCCGCCGCCGCATTTTTACCTGCGGGCTGCTGCTGTGCCTGAGTATTTTCGGCAATAGCGTTTCCGCCGCCGAATATGAGCTGAATCAACCCGACGCGCGTGTGACGGTAAAACTTGAAAATAACAGCGACTACAGTATTGAGAATCACGGCCGCAGTCTGCGCATTTCTTTCCGCGGGCAAAGCGCCAAAGAACTGGAAGATGCCGCGCTTAAACTTCCCGGCTTTATTGAAACAACCCGTCTGAGCCAAGATAAAAACAGCATTGATTTATTGATTGCGCCGCAGATTACGGCTCGCAACTTCCGCCGCGGACAAAATTTGATTTTGGAATTAAACGGGCCGGAAACCATAAGCAATGCCGACACGATTACCGTCAACTACGGCGACCATCCCGATTTTTCCCGTTTTGTCTTTAATTATATCGATAAACCGCTCTACTCCATCAAATCAGACGATGAGCGGACTAAAATTATTTTTCTCTCCAAACCGAAAATAAAACCTTACAATCTGGAACATTATATTCTGGCCGAATCAATCATTGAACGCCCCAACAAAATGGGCGGAACCGATTACATTCTGCCCGGCCGCCTGAAACAGAGTTTTGAAAGCGACAACAAATTTGTTGTTGACATTGTCAAAAATCGTTATACCGGCTCGGAAAACAACAAAACCGAATTACCCGCAACCGATTTGCACCCGGAACCGGCCGCCCCGCTGACAGTCAGTGAAAAAGCCATTCCCAACTCACAAACCATTAACAAAGGAAGTAATGTCGCGTTTGGACAGATTGCCGCGACAGCCCCGATTGAAGATGAAATTGTAAGCTTAAGCTTTCCGTGGAATGTGCCTGTCAATTTATCCGTTTTCAAACGCGGTGAATATTTATGGATTGTCTTTGACCACAGCCAGAATATAGATATGGCGGAAATTTTGGCCGAAACAAAAAATATCGCCTCGGAAGTAATCCATATTCCCCACCCTCAGGCAACAATCCTGCGTATCAAACCTTACAAAGAAATCAGCGCCTTTGTCCGTAAAGAAGGTTTGCTGTGGATTGTCGACCTGATAAACGGTCCGGCGCCGTCTCAGGTAAAAGATATGCCGCTGTTCACTCAATATGACAGCCTGCGGCGCGCCTATATGTTTGTGCCGACCCTTAATTCCGGCAACGTTATTTTTGTCATTGACCCCGAAGTCGGCGATAACATAATCGTCAGCCCGACTTCCGATATCGGCGAAGGCTTCCGTGACCGTTATCGTTATCCGGATTTTGATATTCTGCCCTCGATTCAGGGCTTAGCGATCGCCCCCAACAGTTCAGACGTTCTGCTGACCAGAGGAAACACCGGCATTACCGTTAAAGCCCTGGATCGCGGTCTCAACATTTCTTCCGATCTTGATGCCTTAAAACGCCGCCAGAGCCTGAGCGATATGGATCAGGACATGAGCGCCTTTGACTTCAGCATTTCGCCGCAAATTCTGACCCTAAATTTCAATGAAGCGGTTGAACAACTGAAAAACGATATGCGCGCCGCTCCCGAAAACCAAAAAGACAAAGCGGCTTTGGAATTGGTAAAATATTATATCGCCAACGGACTGGGAACCAACGCTTTGAGCATTCTGAACCGCATGGAACTGCCGGAAAATTCTGAAATTTCCCAAGAAAGACTGCATGCTTTACACGGTATCGCAAACTTTTTGGCCGGACGTTTTGAGGAAGCGATTGAAGATTTCTCTTTCGGCCGCCTGCCTAACAGCAACGAAGCGGTTTTCTGGAGGACTTTGGCGTCATCGGCACGCCGGTTCAAAAAAGAAGACAACACGGTTTTAATGTCTTTCGTATCGCTGATAAAAGATTATCCGCAGGAACTTAAGGAACGCATTGCTTTAATCGGCGCCGAAACCTCTCTGCAGGCTAATGACGATATTGCTTTGCAAAATTTTCTCGATATTTTGAAAAACAGCGAGCACGGTTTTAACCGGCCGGCGCGCGTCGCCTTCCTGAATGCAAAAAAACTGGTCATGCAGGGATATCCGCGCAATGCTTTATCCGAGTATCGGGCTCTGGCAACCTCTCCGTCGCTGAAATATTCCTCTATGGCCCGGATGGAAATGGCATTGCTGGGTTTCCGCCTCGGCGCGATTTCGGCTCCTAAAGCCGCCGCGGAGCTGGAGCGCCTGCGTTATGCCTGGGGAGACCGGAAGTTTAAGCTTGAACTGCTGCAAAATCTGGCGGACATCTATACCAAAGACCGTAATTTTTACAATGCCCTGAAAACCATGCAGGAATCTCTGGCAATTTCAGACAATGAAACCAAAGCCCGCACATTGGAAAAAATGGTTTCTTTATTCGAAGATATTTATATCAATAACCAGGCCGACTATCTGACGCCGCTGAAATCTTTGGCGCTGTATCATGACTTTGAATGGCTGGCGCCCAAAAGCCCGCATTATAACGACATCATACAAAAACTGGCCGATCGGCTGGTCGCCGTCGATCTGCTGGACCGGGCTTCGGATCTGTTGAAAGTCCAACTCAAGAGCAATACTCTGACACCGCTGCAGCGCAATAAGGTCGGCACCCGCCTGGCTCTGATTAATCTGTTTGAAGAAGATAATAATCAGGCTTTGAAAGTTCTTGATGCTACCGAAATAGATAACCTGCCGCAATATCTGGCAACCCATCGCCTGATTATCAGAGCAAAAGCTTTATCCAATCTCGGCCGCATTGAGGAAGCCTTAAAGCTCCTGGACAGCGATACCAGCAAAAACGCCCTGCTGTTAAAGAGTGAAATTTATTGGAACGGCGGACGCTGGGGGGCGGCTTCGGATACGATCAAATATCTGATTGAAAAACCGGTTCCCGGACAAAAACTCAGCGAAGAACAGATCGGTTATATTCTCGACTGGGCAACGGCATTGAAAAAAGCCGGCCGCGAAACCGTTATCGTCCGTCTGCGCAATAAATTCCTGCCCTATTTTGAAAATACTAAATATTATAGCGTATTTAGTATATTAACCGGCAACCTCGAAAATGATAAAATAGATATCAGAGCTATTGATAAGACCATTAACGACATTGCTGCTTTCAGCAACTTTACCAAAATTTATAATGACTCTTTGAAAAACAGCAGCTTAAGCCAAACCATCAAATAAGAAGTATGCAAATGAGCAAGTTCAAATTAGTCAGTCCCTTTGAAGCCGCAGGAGACCAGCCGCAGGCTATTCGGGAACTCTGCGCGGGAATTAATAACGGAGAAGCCTCTCAGGTTCTGCTCGGGGTTACCGGTTCGGGCAAAACTTTTACCATGGCCAAAATTATTGAACAATGCCAGCGCCCGGCCCTAATCATGGCGCCCAATAAAATTCTGGCCGCCCAATTATATACGGAAATGAAAGAATTTTTTCCCGAAAACCATGTCGAATATTTCGTTTCGTATTACGACTATTATCAGCCCGAGGCCTATATTCCCAAAACCGACACCTATATCGAAAAGGATTCGGCCTTAAATGAACAGATTGACCGGATGCGTAACTCGGCAACCCGAAATATTTTGGAAAACCGCGACGTCATTATCGTTGCCTCGGTTTCATGCATCTACGGTTTGGGCGATGTTGAATCTTATTCAAGCATGACAATTGATTTAAAAGTCGGCGATACGATTGAGCCTAAAGAAATTTATAAACGCCTTGCCGAGCTGCAATATGAACGGAATCAGATGAACTTCGTCCGCAGCACTTTTCGGGTTCAGGGCGATGTCCTGGATATTTTTCCGGCCCACTATGAGGACCGGGCCTGGCGGATTTCTTTCTTCGGAGACGAGATTGAGGCGATCCATGAATTTGATTCTCTGACCGGAAAAAAGACTGCCGAGCTCAAAGAAGTCGTTATCTATCCGGCCAACCATTACGTCACGCCGCGGCCGGCTTTGTCTCAGGCAATGAGCGGTATCAAAAAAGAACTGGCCGAACAGATTGAAACCTTTAAGCAAGAAAACAAACTTCTGGAAGCCCAGCGCATTGAACAGCGTACCCGTTTCGACTTGGAAATGCTTGACGCGACCGGCCACTGTAAAGGCATTGAAAACTATTCGCGGTATCTGACCGGACGCCCGGCCGGCGCGCCGCCGCCGACCCTATTTGAATATCTGCCGCCCGACGCGTTAATCTTTGTTGACGAGAGCCATATTTCGGTACCGCAAATCGGCGGCATGTACCGCGGCGATTTCAACCGTAAAAGTACTCTGGCTCAATTCGGTTTCCGCCTTCCCTCCTGCGTCGACAACCGCCCGCTGAAGTTTGAAGAATGGAATCAAATGCGCGGACAGTCAATTTTTGTATCCGCCACCCCGGGAGACTGGGAGCTGGAACAAAGCGGCGGAACTTTCGCCGAACAGGTTATTCGTCCGACCGGCCTGACAGACCCGCTCTGTCTGGTTCGCCCGGTCGAAAATCAGATTGATGATTTGATGAACGAATGCCACAAAGTCGTTGCCCGCGACGAAAGAGTTCTGGTAACGACCTTAACCAAAAAAATGGCGGAAGACTTAACCGAATACCTGAATGAAAACGGCATTAAAGTCCGCTATCTCCATTCTGATATCGACACGCTGGAACGTATTGAAATTATCCGTGACCTGCGGCTGGGCGTTTTTGACGTGCTGGTCGGCATCAACCTGCTGAGAGAAGGCTTGGATATTCCCGAATGTTCATTGGTCGCAATTCTTGATGCCGATAAAGAAGGCTTTCTGCGTTCCACACGTTCGCTCATTCAGACAATCGGCCGCGCGGCCCGTAATGCTGAAGGAAGAGTCATCCTCTACGCCGACAAAATGACCGGCTCAATCGAAGCGGCTCTGGAAGAGACCAACCGCCGCCGGGAAAAACAACTGAAATATAATATTGAACACGGTATTACGCCGCAAACCATTAAGAAAAAAGTCTCAACCACGATGAGTGAAATGACGGCCGCCGATTATAGCGATACCGATACCGGAAAAGTTAACCCCGAAGATATTCGCAACCTCGATAAATTGCTGCGCGATTATAACAAGAAAATGAAACAGGCAGCCGCCGATCTGAACTTTGAAGAAGCAATGATCTACCGTGATAAAATCAAAGAGCTGGAACAATCCTCCTTAAAACTCTGATTGCCGAACAGAAATTTAGCTGCTATAATAAAAAAAGACCGACAATCAGTAAGGGTGTGCGAATGTCAGTCTGAACTTTCGTGCAAGCGAAGGTTCTTTTTTTAATCCCCGATCTTCATGTAAAAAAAGCCAGATAGTGAGTCAAGTAATAAGAAACGAGGTAAAAATCTTTTGAGTGTACTTCGGCATCACTTTTATGTAAGAAAACTCGGAGAATGCGGCAAATAATAAGAAATATTGCTTTTATGTAAGAAAGTTCGGATAGCGTGCGTGAATAATAAGATTTAAGGACAAAAGTACCACAGCGTACAATGGCTAAGTAAAAAAGCAGCCAACACTGCTTTTTTATCTGTAACATCTCAGAATATCTTAGCAAGCAAGGGAAGCAACCGCGACCACTGCGCGCTTAGATACCTGAGTAGTACGTGA
>CALXTG010000149.1 GCA_944391355.1 uncultured Alphaproteobacteria bacterium | reverse complement strand
ACCGGCAAAATTTATATGATGAGAGGTTGGTTTTATCCGGCTTCAAAATTATTCCTGCCTGATACGGATAGTTTATACTATTTTAATATGAAGATTAGGTTTTGGATACCTGAGCTGCTCCCTAAAGTAGTCGTAATGAAAAAATCCCCTTGATGAAAAACATTGAGGGGATTTAGCATATATAAATCAACATAAAAACATACGTTTATTTTAATAAGTGAACTAATCTATGTCGTTTACAAACCGGTGTTACCTCTGATCCTGTTTATCGGGAGCATAGCGTAAACCTTGTAATTTTTCTTTGGACATTGTCTGCGGCTTGGAAGAGGCTTGGGGCAATGGTGTTTTTCCATCAGAAACGCCTCTTAACTTGTCTATCAGTTGTTGAGAGCTTGAAGTTGTTGAAATATCTGTTTCTTCTTTTAGGCGCTCTTTTATTTCTGCTATTCTGTCCGCGGTATCATTCGTAGGCTTGTCGCTATCTTCCCAATTTACGTTGTCATTCCATGCATCCCAACTTTCACCGTCACTCCAAGCTTCCCAACTGCTTTCATTAGCAACAGGTTCCGCAAATTGTTCTGTATTTATTACCGCTTCAGAGGTCTGAAAATTTTCATTGGTTTTTTTGGCAAAAGGAAACAGTGATGAATAATCTGGTAATTTACTCGCCCAAAAGCCATCTCCTTGCGTTTTATTATGTTCAATGTTTGCATCTAATGCTTTTTGAATATTTGTTTGCCAGTCCGGGGTTTCATATTCTGGCGGCAAAGGGTTATTCAGAGCTTTATTTCTTTTTTCTGCCATTTCTTCAACAGAAAGTTTTTGTTCTGTTTCATTATCTTTGGTTCCAAAATTAGGAATATATCCTACAAGATATCCTCGTGAAATTGTACCGTTTAAATGCTGTGCAATCTCAGGCAGGCTGTGAGCCTGAAATTCATGCACGGGCATATCGAAAACCGCCAGCTTAGTGGCACCTTTATGTCTAACCTCATCACTGGTCAAACGTTGCCAAAAACTGTCTTCCGTATGAGCAACCGCCATACTTGCAATATCTGAATAATTAGAAAAATTTTCATTTTTGCGACCGGCATATTTTCTGTTGTATATTAAACCGTTTTCAATAAAAGATTCCAGATGATTGTCTTTTGTTTGGTGAATAACGCGAACATATCCTTCGCGTAATGGAGGCAGACCTTCCGGTTGCAAAGCAATAGGAAAACCTGTTTCTTTATTTTGGTATTCTTTTCCCATCTGTGAAATTCCTTGTGCAATACAGATGATATCATTGCCTATATTTTAGCTCATATTAATATCATAAGCAATAGAGAAAGGCTGAAATTACATTATATCAAAAGATTGTTAATTTGTAACGAAAGACAAGAAGCTGAATTAACGGCTCCGACTTAATTGCGCAGAACGTCGTTTGAGTTGCTATGTCGTGGCAAAGGTGGCCTTACTCTTTGTCGAACTCGTTTCTCCGAGTTCGAATCCTCCTTTGAACTTCTCACCATTAAAAAAACCTCCGCAAGGGAGGCTTTTCTAATGGTGATCCCAACGAGATTCGAACTCGTGTTACCGCCGTGAAAGGGCGATGTCCTAGGCCTCTAGACGATGGGACCGTTCATCGGAACTAGGGCATATATAAATGTATTTTTCTTTTAGGTCAAGCAATATTTTTAAATTTTATAAAATTTTTATTTCCTCCGTGAAATATCATGCCTCTTTTACAGTTGCAAGATGACGGAAAGCTTCGGCGAAAAGGCAGAAACAATTAAATAACTTTTAACTTTATCCGGTTTATACTCAATAAATATTTATGTCAGAATAAGGAACTAAACGTGGCGCAGGGCAATCAGATCTTAATCAAACCGCTGAATATTGATATTCTTGAAAAAGGCAGTTACATCGTCGGCTTTGTCGAAGTTGTTTCACGGATGCGCAAAGTGCGTCATAAGGCGGCCGTTTATCGCTGTCCCGGTAATTTGTTCGGCGAAGACAATGAATTGTATAAAATCGTTTTACGCAAACGCCGCGTAATCGGTTATTGCATGGTTTCCCGCCACGGAAAAGAAATGCATCTGCCGCTGCTCGGCAGTCTTGATCCGCGCTACCGCGTCGGTAAAATTCTCTCGGGTATCGCCGTTGAGCGAATGCTTGAAGAAAACTGCGAGGCGCTCTGCCTGACGGCCAGCTGGAACAGCCTGTTGCACCACCGCGCCATGGGATTTATCCCTCTGGATCAGAAAAAAATTAACGGCGCGGAATACGACCGGATTATTGCCTCGCGCAAATTAGACGATATCTCCGCTCTGGGCTGTATCGCCATGTATCTGCCGACTGAAGAACTGGAGCGAAAAATGGCTGAAATCCGTACGCCGCTGTTAGATGTCAATAAAATGTTTCACAGCGATATTGATGTCGGCGCCGCTCAGTTGTATAACCGCAAAAAGAAACATAATGATAATTTCAAAATTATAAAATCCACCAATGCCTGCGGAGTAGAGACTTATACCCTGGTTCGCAGCGGCCGGCGCCGTCTCAAAATCGGCACTATTATTTTAAATTATTTCCGGATGCAGAAAGACGAAAACGGCCGTTCCCGTTACAGCAATTTCTTCGGCGAATATCCGCGTTGGTCGGTTTTTTACCGCTATGGTCCCGATGAATACGGGGTAAATAAGACTTTCGCCGAATTCAGCTCAATTCTCAATACCCGTGAATATGACTATGATGCGGTTTTGCGCACTCTGTTTCAGATAGCGCTTGAGGCCGGTCAGTATCATGATTGTCCGCGCCTGCAGATTGAGGCCGATTGGGACGAGCATTTGTCGTTTTTTGCTTACGGTTTTCGGACTCAGGATTTCGATCAGCCGAAAACGGCGGCCGAAATTAATGATATTCTGGATAAAGAAAATTTTCTTAATCGGGAAAATTCCCGCATTTTGCGCCGCCGCGGCCCGTCAAACCTGAACAAGCTCGGCAGCGTCGACATGATTCTTACCCGTGAGCGGGCTTTGGAAAAGGGCTGGCAGGAATTTAACGCTCTCAACCGCCGGCCGCCGTTCTACAAGCGCTGGTGGTTTAAGCTGCGCAATTGCTGTTGGGGATAAAAAAACTCCCCGTTGCCGGGGAGATAAAATCTTATAGTTAATAAGCGCCGTTATAAGGAATAACCCGGGCGCGGTTGCCGTAAAGGACGATACAACGCTGTCCCGGCGTCAGCAGAACGTCATTCCCCTGCGTTACCGTAACCATTGAACCGTTATCAAGCTCAATAACATATTCGTAACCTGTCTGCGCAGACAAACCGCTCTGCGCGGCGTCTCCGGCAATGCCACCGAGCGTGGCGCCGCCGATGGCGCCGAGAATATGCGCCGCGTCTCCGCCGCCGATTAAAGAACCGGCCACCCCGCCGGCAGCCGCCCCGATAAGGGTTCCGGCATTATTGTCATTAGAGGTAACCCGAACCTGGCGAACGCTGACAACCGTTCCCTTAACGGCGCGGCTGACTTCGCCGACACCCGAACTGTCATATTGATTGGCGCCGATATTCGAAGTGCAGGCCGCAACCAGCATCAAAGCCGGCAAAATTAGGAACAGTGCGAATTTTTTCATCAGAATTCTCCTCAAAAATTGGTTAATATTCAACTTAATCGCTCAATTAGCTTTTGTCAACGCTGGACAATTAAACTTTACTGTTATATATTACCGCTGTTTATTGGTAATAAACCTCTGCCTGCGGCAGAAAATAACAGATATTTAAAGACGTTTAATTTAGGAAAATAAAAATGTTGAAAAGAACTAAAATTGCACAGTTGGTTGATGCGGCGGCGCCTTTGCCCGAAGTTCTGGTCAAAGGCTGGGTTCGCACCAGAAGAGATGCCAAAGATTTTTCGTTTATTGAGTTAAATGACGGCTCCTGCCTCAAAAATATCCAGATTATTGCCAATAATACCCTGAATAATTATGATGAAGTCAAAAAATTAACGACCGGTTCTTCCGTTGCCGTTACCGGCGAGCTTGTTGAATCTAAAGGCGGCGCTCAAAAATATGAAGTGATTGCCAAAACCGTTGAAATTTATGACTTCGCGGATGAAGATTTTCCGCTGCAAAAGAAAAAGCATACCGATGAATATCTGCGCACGATTGCGCATCTTAGGCCGCGGACCAATAAATACGGCGCCGCTTTCCGGATTCGTTCGGAACTTGCTTTTGCCATTCACAAATTTTTTAACGATCGCGGTTTCCGTTATGTTCATACCCCGATTATCACCGGTTCCGACTGTGAAGGCGCCGGCGAAATGTTTCAAGTGACGACGCTCGATTTAGACAATCTGCCGCGTACGTCCGACGGCAAAATTGATTATGATAAAGATTTCTTCGGCAAAGAAGCCCGCCTGACGGTTTCCGGCCAGCTGAACGGCGAAATGTATGCGATGGGCCTGGGCGATATCTATACTTTCGGCCCGACTTTCCGTGCCGAAAATTCCAACACGACCCGCCATGCCGCCGAATTTTGGATGATCGAGC
>CALXTG010000148.1 GCA_944391355.1 uncultured Alphaproteobacteria bacterium | reverse complement strand
GCCGCTGCGCCGGACGCCTCAATTTTCTCGGTATTTTTACCGCGCTCGACCTGAAAAGGGCGCCGCTGAAACTGCTGCGCAGCAACTTTGGTATCCCGATGGAAAAAACCGCCATGGAACTCAACGGTTATGCCTGCCTTGAAATTGAACCCGATGCCCCGCAGCAAACCATCATCACCTCGCGCAGTTTCGAATTCGAAATCTCCGATCTTTGCAAGCTGAAACAGATCATTGCCGAATTTACCGACAACGCCTGTCGGAGATTACGCCGGCAGAACTCCAAAGCCGGAGGAATTGTTACGCTGCTTCAGACTAACCGGTTTCATCACAACCTGCCGCAATACAACAACCAATGCCTTACCACCCTGCCCCGACCGTCCAACTACACAGCCGCTTTTATCGTGGCGGCGCAGCAAGGACTGAAACAAATCTACCGCCCCGAATATCACTACAAACGCGCCGGCGTCATGCTGATTGATATTTGCAGCCTGAACCGGCCGTTAGACTTTTTTACCGATACCGCCGCCGAACAAAAAGAACAAAAGCTGATGACGGCAATCGATACCCTCAATCACAAACTCGGAAAAAAAACCGTCTTTTTTGCCGCTCAGGCTGCCGGTATCAGACATTATATCAAAAGAGAATTCCGCTCCGGCAGTTTTACCACTTCCTGGGATGGATTGGCCTTAGTTAAATAAGCCCTGTTTATACAAAAAAATAATGACCGCTCAATCAGTTTAGACAGAAAAAGAGGTTGTGCTAAATCTTTGTTAATATCCATTGTTTAGAATGAGAAATTATGATAAGATATCTCTATTGTCATGATTTGACTTATTTTTATTGTCATGTTCGGACTTGATCCGAACATCCAGGTATTAAAATTAGCTATATTGTTGACCTGGATACTCGGGTCAAGCCCGAGTATGACAAGTAATAGGTCAAGCTGGAGAATGACAGTAAAAGGAAACCAGAATAACAAAAGGCCGAGAGAATGTCGGGGATTTCGTTAACAGCGTCAATGCGCAGCAACTTGTTGAGCTTGCAGAACATTGCAAGACAGCAGGATATTGTGCAAAATCGCTTAGCTACCGGCCTTAAGGTCTCTTCGGCAATTGATAATCCCTCTTCTTATTACACCGCTTTTTCCTTAAATAACCGTGCCGCCGATTTAACTGCCTTGTTGGACGCAATGTCACAAGGGATTCAAACGATTAAAGCCGCTTCTGAAGCGATTGACTCCGGCACTAAATTCCTCGAACAGGCTAAGGCCGTTGCCAATCAGGCGCTCGAAACCGCAGAACCGATAATTGCCGAAGTTTCTACTGAAGAAGAATTAAAAGCAGCAATTGGTTCAGGGGAAAAAGGGCAAATCATTATAAAAAATGATATTGTTATGAAGCTTAATAGTGTTATCTCTTTACAAGAAGGTCAAAAACTGGTCGGTGCTTCTACGCAGATTTCCCTGACTTTCCATATCGATGATACAACCGCCCTGAACGGTATAACCATGGCTGAGAACAGTGGCCTGAAAAATTTGACCATTAACTATACCGCCGACCAAAAAGTCGGAAACAACGCTTCCAATGCAATCTTCAATGATGGCAAAAGCGGTATCACACTACACAATCTCAATATTAATGTTCACTCTGGTCATGCAGACGCTTCAAACACCTCTGCAGCTTACCGCCATATCGGAAACAGTAACACTATCATCAGCGGCACGCTTAACATAAACCTGACAAGCATCAGGGGTGGCGGCAATATTCGCGGTCTGTTCGGCAGCGGCAACCTGACCTCAACTTTAACCCAAACCTCAAACAGCATTATAAATATTACCAGCGACTGCAATAACGGTATTGCCATTACCAGCGGTAAAAATATTTTTAACGGAATTGTCAACATTAATGCCAAGAACACCAATTCCAATGCCTTTTTCGGAGGAGACCATTCCATCAACGGCACAATTAATTTCACTTCTACCCAAGCCGGCAGCTCCGGTGGAAGAAGTGCAACCATCCGCTTAACCTCGGCAACCGCCATCCTCAATTATAACTGTACTGCTAACGCTTTTTCCGGAGATACAAAATTTTCCGCAGTTACTGGTGCAACGTTGATGACAACTGCCGGAATTTACCAAGCAACAACCACACTATCTGCTCCCGTTACAATTTCCGCCGGACAAATCCCACCCGCGTCCTTCACCCGGCTGGGCAGCTTTGACGCTTCATTGATGAATTACAAAAATTTCGCAGAAACCGAAGAAAACAAAACTTTACAAAACTATTTAAAAATTCTCACACAATACAACCGCCTGATTTCCGATGCTTCTTATAAAGGGATTAACCTGCTAACTGGTCAGAATTTGAAGATTAATCTTAATGAGGATAGAAGTTCGAAAATCGATGTTGCTGGAGTAAAAGCAGACAGTGACAGCTTGGGATTAAAAACCAAAGAATGGAAAAATGCAAACGATATTGAAAAATCGATTTCTGAGCTGGAAAGTGCGATTGGGACATTACGGTCTTTTGCTTCAGGGTTTGGTAACTACTACAATATTGTCACCACCAGACAGGACTTTACCGAAAACCTGATTAATGTGCTGGAAGAAGGCGCCGATAAGCTTACTCTGGCCGATATGAATCAGGAATCTGCCAATATGCTGGCTTTACAAACCTCCCAACAGCTGGCAGTCAATTCCCTATCACTGGCAAGTCAGGCATCGCAGTCGATTCTTAAACTTTTCTAAGCGGAATTTTTATATATGGGTGCGGCAGAAGAACCAATCATCGCACCTCAGCTCCGTACCTTTCTCATCTTTTTCCCGCTGATCAAGATCAGGGAGCGTCACAGGTGCGCTGACCAAAACATCGTCTCCGGGTCTCCAGTCGGCCGGCGTAGCAATTTTATGCTCGTCAGTCGCCTGCATCGCCAGCAGCAAACGCTTGATTTCATCAAAATTACGCCCGTTGGAAAGCGGATAATAAATCATTGCCCTGATTTTGGCCTGCGGATCAATGAAGAAGACGGCGCGCACCGCTTTGGTATCGCTGGCATGAGGCTGGATCATACCGTATTTGCGGGCAACTTCCATCTTAACATCGGCAATAACCGGATAAGTAAACCTTTGTCCCTGATATTTATTATAACGAATTCTTTCTTGAATGGTTTTTATCCAGGCCAAATGAGAAGAAACGCTGTCGACGGAGACGCCCAGAAGCTCGGTATTGAGCTCGCGAAACTCCTCTTGCATGGCAGCAAAAGTGGCCAGCTCTGAGGTACACACCGGCGTAAAGTCGGCCGGATGCGAAAAGAGGATAACCCACTTGCCGCGATAATCTTTGGGAAAGTCTATTTTTCCCATAGTCGACTCCCCCATAAAAGACGGCGCCTCATCTCCTATCAAAGGCAGCTGATTATAGGGCCCCGACACTCCGGAAAAGATTTTTTCACCTTCGGTTTCGGGCCGGCAATCGTACATTTCCATATGCTTTCTCCTTAGCTGTTATTTATAAAATATATTTGGCAATCTTCCGTTTTCAATTGAAGCCGTAAAATTATTTTGTTAAATTCTGGAAATAGAATGATTTGTTATTATTTATATAAACCGTAATACAGGAAACAAAATATGAAACTGGAACTGCTGTTGGGGATTGCAGGCCTTCTGCTGCTTTTATGCGTGTTTGCCAATAAAATATCCGATAAATTCGGTATCCCTTCCCTATTACTTTTTTTGGGCATGGGCATGCTGGCCGGATCTGACGGCGTCGGCGGCATTCAGTTTTATGATGCCAAACTCAGCAATTATATCGGAACGGTGGCTTTGGCATTCATTCTGTTTTCCGGCGGTCTTGATACCCAATGGCGCTCCGTACGCCCCATAATTCTGCGCGGAACGGTTCTGTCAACCCTGGGGGTCTTTCTTACCGCCTTGTTTTTATATCTACTGGCTTATTATCTTATCAAACTGCCCTTTGAAATTTCGCTGCTGCTGAGTGTTATTGTATCTTCAACCGACGCACCGGCCGTATTTTCCGTTTTACGTTCCAAAGGATTGAGATTACAAAACGAACGCTTGAAATCCGTCCTCGAATTTGAATCCGGCAGTAATGACCCGATGGCCGTTCTGTTATCCATGGGAGCAATTTCCATGCTTTCCGAACCGGCTTTCAGTCTGGTCGGCATGCTGGAAGGCTTTCTCTGGCAAATGAGCCTCGGCATTGTCATGGGCTTGCTTTGCGGCAGATTTGCAGCTTTCATTCTTGAAAGATGGAGTTTCGTCTATCAGGGCCTTTACCCCGTTTTCGGAGTCGGCGTTGTCTTCCTGATTTTCAGCGCGACCCAACTGCTCCGCGGCAACGGCTTTCTGGCAATTTATCTGGCCGGAATTATCATCGGCAACACTCCGTTTATGTATCGCCGCCAGTTTATCCGCTTTCAGGATTCTCTGGCCTGGATAATGCAGATAAGCATGTTCCTGATTCTGGGCCTGCTGGTCAATCCGCACGAATTATGGGCAGTACTGCCGATAAGCTTTGCGGCTTCGCTGGCGCTGATGTTTATTGCCCGCCCGCTGGCTGTCTTTCTGTGCCTGATGAAAAGCGGTTTTTCCTGCAAAGAACAAATCTTCATCAGCTGGGCCGGCCTTAAAGGTTCAGTACCGATTATTCTCGCCACTTATCCGCTAATGGTTCGTTTTCCCAATTCCCAGTTCTTGTTTAATCTGATTTTCTTCCTGGTTATTATTTCCGTACTGGCACAAGGCAACACTCTGCCCATGCTGGCTCGTTTTCTGAAAATAAACGCCACCCGCAAACGGAGAAAAAAAGCATGAAAGATTTTTACGTCTTCCGCCATGGTGAAACTTCCTATAACGTCAGCGGCCATATTCAGGGGCACAGCAACGATTCCCGCCTGACCGCAAACGGAAAACTACAGGCTCAGGCCGCCGGATATAAACTAAAATCCAAAAACATCGAAATCATATTTTCCAGCCCCTTGGATCGCGCCGTCGAAACCGGCCGCATCATCGCCGACATTATTAAAGTACCGCTGCAGACTGACGAGCGCCTGATTGAAGTTAACGTCGGCATCGCCGAGGGAATGCATTATCTTGAGGCGGAAAAGCAATTTGCCGATCTCTACCGCAGATGGCGCAGCACCGACCCTCAATATGCCGATACCCGTTTCGAAGGCGGCGAAACCAAAAATGAAGTTCGCGCCCGCATTTTTGAAGCTTTGAATTTTTATGCTGCCGAAACACCTTATCATCATATTGCCGTCTCTGCCCACGGCATAACCCTGACTCTGATATTGCAGGCTCTGCAGATACAACGCTACGATATCCCCAATTGCACGATTGTCCACCTGGCATATAATAAGAATAACTGGCAGTTTGTCGAATATCTGAATTGACCGCTTGAAATCATATTTGCCGCCCTTAAATTTAAACAGAAGACAAAACCCGGGGCTGCATAATGACAAAAACAAATCTTACTTCCTTTCGCACTATTTTTATCAACGACTTTAACCTTTGCTTTTTCGTCAGCGCGGTTCTGATATCCCTCATTCCCGATCCGGACGAAATTTTTCGCGCCTGGCCGCCGGTTTCCCGCAAATTTATTCTTTTCTGCTTAATTCCGGTTTTCAACGGCCTGATAACCGCGGCTGTCAGCCTGTTGCTGAATCATTACTTCACCCGAAAAAATTATGCCGTAATATATTATACGGCCGAACGGAGTAAACTGGCTCTGACTGCTTTTCTGGCCGGCTTTTGCAGCATTTATATCAGCTTGTCCGATTTCGGAACTTATCTGGTCAGCTTGCTGATTATTTATATTTCTGCGGTTAATGTCAAAAATTTCGCCGCCGGACTTTCGCAGCTGCTGGCTCCAGATACCAAAGCCACCCCGCGGGATCTCGGCCGGTTTGCCAATTTTTTTATAAACCTGCTCATCACTTTTACCGTCATCAACTTATCGGTCAACGCCATTCACGGCCGTTTACGACTGCCCAGCGCCTTTAATTTCGGGCAAGGCCTCGACGGAATTCTTGATGCCGTCTATTTCAGCATCATCACCATGACTACCGTCGGTTACGGAGATATTATCCCGCATACGGTCGTCGCCCGGATTGTCGTCGGTTTTGAATGCCTTACCGGCTATTTTATACTGGGCATCATGATCGGCATTATCACCCGCGGCATTTCATTCCCGGAATCCGGAAAGAGGCAAAGCAAATAAATTTCCCCATTGCTTAACTTTATTCCGGAAGATTTTGACTTGATTTTTATTTCAACTTCCGCTAGGCTTTGTTTCAGGTAATGCTTATGCATTACTCAGGGCGTCGAAAACCCTTTTGCATTATCAGTCGTAGCATAACGACTTAAATAATTATGCCGATTTCTGTCTTGGACGGATGTCGGCGAATAAGGCTCAGCCAAATAAGCCGAGCCGTTTGGTAATGCACGGTTTTCGAACATCCGCCCGCCTTTGTTTTTCAAAAGCGGGTTTTCTTTTATCAAAACGAAGGATGTTACGATGAAAAAACTTGCAACTCTATATGCGCTTACCGCTGTGCTAACCGGCTGCACTACCCTAACCCATCAGGAAAACAACACTTTGCGCGCCCTCGACGCTCACGGCATCAGCGTTGAAAAACCCGCCGGCTACTGGCAGGCGCCGGCAAATCCTGCCGGAGCCGGTGCCCTTAATCTGCTGCCGGGCTTCGGCAACTTCTACCTCGCTTCCGGCAACGGCGGCGACGGCAGCCATTATCTATACGGTTTCCTAAACCTGCTGACCTGGCCCATCTCCGTTGTTTGGGGCATTCCCGAAGCGGCTATTGACGCCAACCGCATTAACGAACGCGAACTGATTTATTACTATACTTTTGACGAAAGCGGAAAAGAGGCACTGGCCGAGCGCGGTTTTATCATCAGTTCAGCCGGGAAACTGGAAAAAATTAAATAATTCTTCCCAATAAAAAAAACTGCCGATTTCGGCAGTTTTTTTTATTCTTTCCGGCAAGAACTAAACTTCCTGCAGTTCAAACATATCTTTGCCGACCCCGCACAACGGGCAGACATAATCATCAGGCAATTCTTCAAAGGGAACTTCGCCGTCATAAACATAACCGCATACAGTACAAACCCACTTTTTATTCGTTTCAGCCATAATTTTTCCTTTCTTTTCTTCTGTTGGTGTATTTTTAATAAACTTTTCGAAGCTTTCCATAACATCTTTTTTGAAAAAACTCCGATAATCAAAATAAGTCAGCGGCTCGCCGTCAGACGTCCGCGAACAATTCTGAACTTCGGCAATAAACAGCGTATTGCTCTCAAATACGACTTTCTGCAGCACTTTGCAATGCAATTCTGCAATATTATCCCGCAAAAACGGCAGATTATTGTTAACATAATAATCAACCTTTTCCCATTTATCAACCTTCCGGCTGGTTTGAAAACCAAAATTCGCGACCGCAAAAGGATCAACGTTTTTCCCCAAAACCGAAAGAGAAAACTCGCCGCTTTTTTCAATACAGTCTTTGGTATAACTGCCGTTATTGCAGGACAAAGCAATCACCAGCGGTTTATTGGCCACCTGCATAACCGCATCAACCGTACTGCCGACGAATCTGTCCCCGTCGCGGGCGCCCAAAATATACAGACCGTGCGTCAGCTGATAGAGAGCATCTAAATCTACCGTCATAAAGTTTCTCCGTTTCAGTTCGGATATAATCCCGAATCTCTGTTTTTCTATATCCAAAGTTTAATAATGCGGCGGCGGGGTTTCTTCGCTCAGCGGCTTAATATCATTATCATGCAGGGTCTCCAGCAGATAACGGTTCTGCTGACTGAGCTTCTCCAATAATTTCCCTTGCTCAATAACCACCGCATTTAAATCTTCCAGCATTTTTTCCTGAGTCGCCAAGGCCGTTTCAACGGCAATAAACCTGGCTTCCGCATTATCATCCATCGCTAAACCTCCCAGCTGCGCGAAAAATCTTCATCCTTAAACAGCGAGGCCAAACCGGTAATCTGTTTCAACCGCAGCAGTTCATCGGCAGACATGCCGATATTGCGGCAAATCCAGGTATCGCTTTTGCCCATTTCCAACAGCTCGGTAACAATATTGCTCATCAGATCAATACTGTGACTGCCGCGAGCCCGGTTATGCCGAATGGTCGAAGCCATTCTTTCGCCTAGTTCTTTATCAATCACCACTACCGGCATACGGCCTTTCTCGCGATTATAAATTCGTTCGCTGGTCTTCATAACCGTATAGCGGTGAAAACCGTCAACCACGATATATTCGTCATTCGCCTTATCATAATAGCAGACAATCGGCTGGGTATAGCCGTCTTCCCAAATGGAAAGTTCCAACAGTTTCATCTCCGGCGGGGCAACCTTGTTGGGATTATAATCGTTTGCTTTTATTTTTTCAACCGGAACGCTGAGAACATTATAAACCGGACTTTTAAATTCTCCCATTATCCTTTCTCCTTAAAGCTTTTTATACTTTTCCATTAACTTACGCTGACGCTGCGTCTGCTTTTGCGTCTGTGTAAAACCCATGTATTTGCAAAGATGGTCATTTTTCAAAATACAGATGGCCATTCTCTTCCACGACGGAATATCAATGGTCGATTTAATATCATCGGTATTGTCGGGAGTTCCCAGAAAACGTATCTGATCTTTGCTCGGGCTGTATTTGCTCGGACCGTTATGCCTGATCTGATAATTACAGGCTTCAAGTTCCTTAAGAGCGTCGTCACAGACAACACCGCCGCGCCGCCACCAAAACTTAATCGAGGTCTTAAACTTCTTGATATAATTGGCGCGCACATCATCAGGCAAAGTAGAGAGCAGAAACTTTACATAACTGCGCCATGTATGTCCCGGCGGCAGCGTAATCTTACGCATTCCGAGAGCCCGGGTCGAACCATAAATGGCGCCGAAATTTGCCCCCCTGACCCGGCCGACGACTTTGGCCCAGGTATCGGGCTCCAGCACCCGATACAAGTTCAGACTTTCTTTGGCGCTTTCATGATAAGGGCTCGCCACCCGCATCTGATGAATTGACAGACCGGCCTTATAATACAGATCATAAATCCGGTTATAGTCAAAATTCCGCTTGCCGTTGGCAATCCAGACATCTTTGGTTGTCCAGTCATACAACGGATAAGCATTGTAAAAATTATCTCCCAGTTTGGTCGTCCATTTTTCTCCTTTGAGAATATTCTTGCGAACATTGGCATAGGCCCGATAACGATTCAGCGATTCGTCGGCGCGGATTCCCAAAAGACAGATTGTGCTGCCCTTATGCGTGCGGGCATACCAGCGTCCGAATTCTTCATAAAGATCCTCCTGCGGCATCTTCAGCTGGTAAAAATCAAACGGATTATTTTCCAGATTGATAATATAAGGCATCTTAGGCATCGGCCGAACCCAGGCATCTTTCATATCCTCATCCCACGGATACCAATACATTTGAAAATTGCTTACCGCACAGCGCGACCCCATCGGCAGACAAACCCAATAAGGCTCGATATCCCGCATATTATTTTCAAACATACGGGCAACATAATCGGACGTCAGCTGATACTGCGATTCAAAATCCTGATGAAAGACACCGATCTTGCGGGCAATTTTGTGCCGCCTTTTATAATCGAGCACCAGATTAAGCAGCAGCCCGCTGTCTTTTCCGCCGGAGAAAGATACATAGATATTGTCAAAATTATCAAATATAAATTCCAAGCGTTCCTGAGTCGCATCATAAACATTTTTCTCGAAGTATCTCTTCATAACTCTAACACTCTGTTTTTTCCCATAATTTTACACACATTGGAAAGCACGCCCTTTTTCTTGGCCTGACTTTCCCGAATTAATATGTCCATTCCCGTATTCAGCCAGAAATTATGGACATTCATCTCCCGGCCTTCATCGCCGGAATAAACATTGTTCAGGCTCTGCAATTTGTTTTTATAATCAAACGTCTGGGTATAAAACACCACATGATTACAAAATTGCAGGCTCATGCCTTCAAAACTCACCCCGTAAGTACAGATCATAAAATCTGCTTTACGGAAAAACTCATCGATGACTTTTCTTTTGCGGACCTTAGCCGTCATCACCACATAATTATATTTTTCAAACACGCCGACCTCCCGAAAAAACTTGATTTCATCAAGGAAGCGGACATAAATCACAGCTTTCTCCCCTTTCTCAATCAGACGGTCCAGCAAAGCCGTCAGCATCAGAATTTTATTTTTGGCATAGATGTAAACGGTCTGAAATTTCTGCACCACTTCCAAAAAACAAAACTGCGGCCGGGATGCCAGAAACTGACATTTTTCATTAAAATAATCGTCTTCTTCCGCCGGGGTCAGCTCACAATCATAATCAAAATAATTTATCCGTCGTCCCAAATGCAAATCACATTCAAAAACATACGGCCGGATCAGTTTCATCAGTTTTTTCTCATTAAGCGGGGTCGACCAGCGCTTATAAAAACTGAAACGGTCAATAAAGAACGGCAGAAAACAATTCGAAAACTGTGTTTCGGTCATCCTCAAAATCGACGGATTGATAAACTGTATCTGCGAATACAAATCTATCAGTCCTTGTGTCAGGGGCGTCGCGCTCAGAATCAGACGATATTTAAACATACTGTACATCGACAGCAAACGCCTGGTTCTTCCGGCTTCCATGTTTTTGATGGCGATACTCTCATCAATCACACAGAAAGTCTTATAATTATCCGCCACGCTGTATAAGCTTAAATAGCGGTAATTTGACGATGACACACCCTCGATTGAATAAAAACAAATCTTCTTATTCAATCCTCTGGCCGCCAGACAGATACTGGAACGATAGAGCTTGTTCGCCAGCAGCATTGAAGGAGCAATCCATAAAACGTAATCAAATTTATCTTGCAAAAACTTGATAAATTTCAGAGTCGTTTGAATCTTTTTTTCGCCCATTCGCATAAACAGCGCGCCGGCTCTGTGTTCCGCAAATCTTTGGCAGTCTCTCAGTTCCTTTCCATCAAGATCATTCATAATCTCGCTCAGACATACACACACATTTATATCACCAACATCTAATATTATAAACTCAAAAATCTTTAAATGCCACTCTAAGTTCCTGAATATCAACAAGCACACGGTTTAGACAATTTAGCTATATCTCATATAAACCTTTCCGTTATATTCGGGGGAATAATTTTATTATCGGGTTGCATAATCATATCGGCCGGATAATATCGGAGAATAATTTTCGGTAACAGGAAACGGGATTCTGATGACTTCTGCATTTAAAATTTACAACGACGACTGCTTTGATGTTCTGCAAAACTTTCCCGACGAAAGTTTCGACATGATATTCGCCGACCCGCCCTACCTGCTCTCGCAAAGCGGCACCAGCTGCCAGAACGGGAGATTGGTAACCATTGATAAGGGACGCTGGGACATCAGCCGCAGTATTGCCGAAGACTATGAGTTTCACAAACGCTGGCTTGAGGCCTGCCGGCGCCTTTTAAAACCCGACGGCACCATCTGGGTATCGGGAACTTATCATAGTATCCATTCCTGCGGCCTGGCAATGATGCTGCTCAATTATCATATTTTAAATGAAATCGCCTGGTTTAAACCCAATGCCAGCCCTAACCTTTCCTGCAAATATTTTACCGCCAGTCACGAAACGCTGATCTGGGCGCGCAAAAGCAAAAAAGGCAAACATTACTTTAATTACGACGCAATGAAAAACGGCGATTTTCCTAAAGACACCATCAAAAAACCGCATACGCAGATGCGGACGGTCTGGTCGATTCCGACCACGCCTTTTGAAGAAAAAACCTTAGGCCGCCACCCGACACAAAAACCTCTGGCTCTGTTGGAAAGAATTATCATTGCCGCCACGCGCCCCGGCGACAATATTCTCGATCCTTTCATGGGCAGCGGCACAACCGGCGTCGCCGCCGTCAAACTCGGACGCCGTTTCAGCGGTATAGACACCGACCCTGCCTATTGCAGACTGGCCGAAAAAAGAATTAAGACGGTTCTGCTTTAAGACTGTTTCAGAAATTCGCGGATTCGCGGCAGCTCGCGCAATGCGTCTTCGCGTCCCAGTTCATACATTTCCTTGACAATATCAAGATTCCTTTCCATTTTGCCGATTTTAATCAGCCGGCTCGGACGAATAACCAGAATTTTGCCCTGTTCCCGCATTTCTTCAATATAGTCAAGTTCCCGGTTATACATTAAATGCCGATTCTTAACCGCCCGGACAAAACGCGGAAACTTACGATAAACCAGCGCCGCCAGCCAGCCGGTCATTCCCGGTTTTTTACGATAGCCGGCCGGACGGGTCTGTACCACGATATTTTTTTCATATCCGAGGTTAATAAACGCCCGCAAAGGTATACTGTCACATATTCCACCGTCCAACAGCTTTTTTCCGCCGATTTCAACAATTCTCGAAACCAGCGGCAATGAGGCAGAAGCCCGTAAATAATCAATTTCTTTGACCAAATCCCAGCAGTGAATATATTCTGCCTCGCCGGTTTCTAAATTCGAACAGGTAACATAAAACGCCGTCGCCGATTTTTTAAACGTTTCGTTATCAAACGGATCCAGTTTTTCCGGCAGATCCCGATAACAAAACTGAGTATCAACAATATTACCGCTCAGCAGCCAGGAGCGAAAACTCATAAACCGATAATCATTACCGTATTTCAGATTATAACGGATACTGCGCCCCGCCTGTTCCGCGACATAAGAACAACCGTGAATTGCTCCGGCAGAAACCCCTATTACACCGTCAACCCGAATATTGTTTTCCAACAAAACATCAAGCACGCCGGCCGTATAAATACCGCGTTTCGCGCCGCCTTCCAGCACTAATCCCGTTTTCATCTTTTCTCCTCCCCAAACAACGCTGCATTATAAAAATAAAAAGCTGCAAATAAAACCTTTATTTTCAAAAATTATAATAATTTTAACTTTTCTGATGTCTAAATAATTCAAACAGAAAAACATTCCTCGCGAAAGGATACATAAAATGTTGATGAATATTGACGAAGCAACGCTTGAAACAACCCTGTTTCCTTATATCGGTTATGCCGCAGGTCTGGCAACGGTTTTAACCTTTGCCATTCAGACTCTGCGTATTGTCCAGACCAAAAACGTAACCAATCTTTCCAGCTATATGTATATCATGTACAGCCTCGGTTCAATTTGTTGGTTCGCATACGGCGTTTATATTGAATCCTGGATACTGGTTTTCTCCAACCTGATTACTTTCTTCTTCGTATTCGTCATCTTATGCCTGATATTATATTATGATGCCGAAGACAAAATCGAACGTGCCCGCCGCGATCCCGAAACTTATCTCTTCAATCGCCAATACTTTACCCAGGCCGTTCCCGAAAAAATCGGACAGGCTCTTGCGGCCGGACAAAACTTTGCCGTTATGATGCTTTCTTTTGCCAATTATCAGAACATCACGGAAAAGCACGGTAAAAAAATCGGAAGCAAGGCACTGAAAACTTTGGCAAAATATTTAGATAAAGCCTTGAGAAACACTGACATGATTGCCCGTTACGACGACAACAGCTTCAGCATTTACATTGACAATGCCGACGATAAGATTGCCAAAATTGTTGCCGGCCGCCTGAATGAGGATATCAAAAAACTCTCGCTTAAAACCAAAGATAATCAGGATATTCCTTTTGATGTTAACTTGGGCATCAGCAGCTCTAAACAAGACCATAATCTTGAAGCTTTACTCAATAAAGCCGCCGAAGCGCTGAAAACCGCCACTCCCCGCAGCCGGGTCAAACTATACAGCGAAAAAAAGAGTAAATAGTTTCTTGTTCCGACAAAGCCCGGCCGATAAATTCAGCCGGGCTTTTTTCAAGATTGATTGAATAGTTAAAACAAAAGCATTATATTTTGCCAAGACAACAAATAAGGAGAAATTTTATGGAAAATCATGTCGCCGTTATCGGTATTATTGTCGAAGACTACAACTCTGTCGGACAACTTAATGAAATTTTACACCAGCACCGCCACCTTATCATCGGCCGGCTCGGAATTCCCTACCGCCCGAAAAACATCAGTGTCATGAGCATTGTTGTCGACACAGATCTGGAAACAATCAATAACATGTCGGAAAGCATCAGCCGTCTTAACGGTGTCAGCACCCGTACGGCCGTTTCCGGAAACTGTATCTGCGGTAATTCATAAAAGCTTCCGAATTTGATAAAAAATCTCTTTATAATCCTTAAAACTCTTACATTTTAAGGTCGGGGTGGTTTTATTCTTCAAAAAATCCCCTACCGCGGCGTTAATCTCCTGATTAATGGCATCATATTCTCTGATTTTTGCAATCGCAATCTTACGATAGTGATAAGCTTGCACCGGCAAATTTTTATCTATCTCTTTACCAATAAGTTTTTTTGCTTTGATAAAACGCATGGTAAAACGCCAGATTGCAACCAGCCTGTTAATCCGCATATCAACAATTAAATCAGGCTGCAAACGCTCAAAAAGATGCCTTTGACACCCCTCGGCTACCCAAGAGCTGTGCTTTGCTAAAAATTCATCCATCATTGCAAAAGATTCCTCATAAGAATAATAACAGCCATTGCCATACCGGCAGATTTCATCCAAATTCAATCTCGGCAAATCGAACTTTTTATTAATTGCATAAGCAAGCGATGATTTTCCTGCGCCTAAAGGGCCAATGATGAGTATTTTCATAAAATTAAAAATCAAAAATATTATCTATAATCTTTTCCAGGTTCTTTGTTTGTTAATTTCTTCTTTTTCCCGAAAAGCCTCTTCCAAATCTATACCGTGCTGATTGGCAATTGAACAGAGATAGATAAAAACATCCGCCAATTCCAGCTTAACATTGCCAACCGTTGATCCGGAACCGACTGATCCGCCTTTCATATTTTTTCTGATTGCCGAAAAAAGCTCGCCAACCTCTTCGGCCATCAACATACATTCAAACGGTTTATTTTCGGTTGAAAAACCACGTTCAATTTTAAGCTCTCTGACATATTGTTGAAAATCTTTCAAAGTCGGATTTTCTTTCAAATATAATTTGCTGTCCATGTACGTTTCCCTAAATATTTTACAAATTAAAACAAACAATAAACCTTAATCTTCCCAGACTATGTATGTTTAGCGTTTTTTCCATGCCAAACAACATAAGTCTGTCCGGATTTATAGGCCTTTATCACATCAAAAATATGATTCATTAAATCGGCCGGAAGATTTTCCACATCATAAAATGCCAGACTCTCACATTTTTCAGGTTCTTTATTTTCTAGAACCCCCTCGTATTTATCCGTAAAACAAAAGAAATTTATAATATCCTCGCGCCTGCCTTTGTAAGGAGCATCAGGCAAATGGGCAATAACTTTCACTTCCAAATCTTCCGGCCGAATAACAATACCGGCCTCTTCCTTTGCTGCTCTTACTCAAGCTTCAATAACCGTTTCATGCCCGTCGACATGACCGGAAACCGGTGTATAAACGCCCTTCAAAGCCCCGCTGTTGCGCTTTTGCAGCAAGAGCCTGCCATTCTGTATTAACATTAAATGCGTCCCGATTAACGGGCGTTGATGTTCTTCTGCCATATTATTTCCCCTAAACCGTCTGATTTT
>CALXTG010000147.1 GCA_944391355.1 uncultured Alphaproteobacteria bacterium | reverse complement strand
ATTTACGGAGCGGAGATCTCTGATTTGGCAGATGTGACGTTTGTTGAAGGGGATAGTGTATTGATAGATAATATTACGGCGGCGGCCAGCTCGTTGATCGGTATCCATAGAGTTTTGCAGATTTTTTCGCGGCGGAATGTTTGTTTGGTTTCGGCGGCGGAAGATTATTCGTTCGGGAGAGCGATAGATTTTGCCTTTGCGCTGAAGGCATTGGAATTTGTGATCAGATTACGCAGAAATATGGTTTCGCAAACAACGGTTCAAGCCTTGGAGGCGGTTAAATCTGACGGTAAGATTCTCGGGCGGCCGAGAGGACGGAAGAATGATGTTTACAAACTTTCCGGACGAGAAGGTCAGATTTACAGTTTTTTGTCTGCGGGAGTTTCCAAAACGGAAGTTGCCCGCAGATTGGGGATTACCCGTGCGACATTATATAGTTTTCTGCGCAAGATAAACAAAAATCAGATTTCGGGGCAACTAAAGGAATTAAAAATATAAGATGACGAAGATAAATGTGACGAAGCCTTATTTGCCGCCTAAAAGTGAATACCAGCAGCAGGTTTCGGAAATTTTTGATAATTGTATTTTAACCAATCAGGGACCCAAAGTTCAGGAGCTGGAAAGCACATTGAGAAAATATCTGCAGGCAGAAAATTTTCATTATGTGACCAACGGAACGATAGCTTTGCAGCTGGCATTAAAGGCTTTGGCAATTGAAGACGGAGAAATTATAACCACACCCTTTTCTTATGTTGCGACAACCTCATCAATATTGTGGGAGAGATGCAAGCCGGTATTTGTAGACATAGAAGCGGACAATTTTACGATTGACGCGGATAAGATTGAAGCGGCGATTACGCCGAGGACCAAAGCCATTATGGCGGTTCATGTTTTTGGTTATGCGTGTGCGATTGAGAAAATACAAGAGATTGCCGACAGACATAATTTGAAGGTAATTTACGATGCGGCGCATAGTTTTGGAAGCAGGTATAAAGGGCAAGCTTTAAGTTGTTACGGAGATATATCGACGTTGTCGTTTCATGCGACCAAATTGTTTCATACGATAGAAGGCGGCGCTTGTATTGTAAAGAATAAGGCCGTCAGCGAGCGGTTGGAAATGATAAAAAGATTCGGTCATACCTATGATAGATATATATGTTTGGGAATTAATGCGAAACAAGATGAATTCAATGCGGCAATGGGTTTGGCAATTTTCCCGCATTTGTCGGAAATTACGGCAAAACGCCGGCAAATTTGCAATATGTATGATGATTATTTAAGCGGCGTGGTAACTCGCCCTAAGCTTCAGGATGGGCTTGAGTATAATTATGCATACTACCCGGTACTATTTAAATCGGAAGACGAGTTATTACAGGTGTTTGATAAGTTAAATGCGGAAGATATTTTCCCGCGCAGATATTTTTATCCGAGCCTGAATAATCTGCCGTATATTGAACGTTGTTATTCTTGTCCGGTGTCTGAGGATATATCGGCAAGAATCGCGTGTCTGCCTTTAAGTACTTATATGTCCGATAAAGATGTTGAGAGAATTACGAAAATAATTATTCCAAATATTAATTAGGAGAAGTTGTTTCATGAGTTTATCAAAGTTTGAACATGTTAAGGTTACAGGTATCAGTACTGTTGTACCGGAAAAGGAAATAAATATATATGACGAGGCACAGTACTATGATAATAATATCAAAAAAATTGACAGAATGCGCAAAATGGTTGGATTCTGGAAGCGCAGAGTAGTTGATTATGATGTTACGCCGTCTGATCTAGGAATTCAAGCAGCCGAGATTTTAATAAAAGAAATGAATATAGACAAATCGTCTATTGATGCTCTTGTCTATATGTGTCAGAAGCCTGATTTTCAAGCTCCGGCCACATCTTTTTACATCCATAATAAGCTTGGGTTGTCGCAGCAATGTGCCGTATTTGATGTTAATCAGGGATGCCCGGCATGGATTTACGGATTGTGGTTATCCAGCCAAATGATTGAAGCTGGGACTTGTAAAAAGGTTTTATTAATAGCGGCAGATACTCCGTCAACAGGAATGGATCCCGCAGATAGAATCTCTGCGCCGGTTTTTGGTGACGGCGGCACCGCAACACTTATAGAATGGAGTGATAAAAAAGTAGAGTCTTTTTACAATATTGAAACAGTTTCTAAAGATTATGAAGCGATAATGACACCGGTTTCCGGGCAGAGATGTAAATTTAATTTAGGAAAAACAGAGGACTATAAGTTGTTCCATGACTTGTTGACTAATCCGATAGAAACCCCGTTCGGAAATAAGTTAACGGTTTTCAATGGTTATATGGATGGTATTGCCGTATTTAATTTTACAATTTCCGTTGTACCGGAAAATATTAAAGAGCTGATGAAATATGCGAGTATGAAATATAACGATTTCATTGGGTTATGTCTGCACCAGGCTAACAAGCAGATTATTCAGGCAGTAGGGGATGCAGTTGGTTTTGAACGGGAAAAAGTTCCTTACGCTGCTTTTGAAAATTACGGCAATAATACAATGTGTTCAATACCGACAACAATCAATCATGTATATTCCGAAGAAATAACCGGGCAGTCATCGAAAGTTATTTGTTCGGGATTTGGAAATGGTTTGGCTTGTGCAAGCGTGATTTTGGAACTGGATCATATATATTCGTCGGGTATCGTAAATTACAAAAAACCTGACGATTTTATGACCAGAGAAAAATACTTGGATTATTGGAAAAACAAATTAAGCGGAAATAACAATTAGAAAGGAAAATAAAATGAAAAAAGCTGATTTTTTAGTTGCTCTGGAAGATGTATTGCAAAGAGATGAAGCCTGTAATGCCGAAGATATGTTGGAAGATTATGAAGAATGGGATTCTTTATCTAAAATGGCTATTATGAGCTATTTTGACAAGAATTTCGGTATCAAAATTACTTTGAACCAGTTAAAAGAAATTCATCAGGTAAATGATTTAATCCAAATGGCAGGAAGCAAAATTGATGATTAGTTTTAATAAGGAGCAGATATTTATTGTAACAGGTGCCAGCTCAGGGTTGGGAGAAGGGGTTGCTCTTCTCCTAAATGAGTTAGGAGCCACGGTTGTTGCAGTTGCCAGAAACCTGGAGCGTTTAAATGCAATGCGCGCAAAATGCAAATTTCCTGAAAATATGCATATTGAGATAAAAGATTTAGCTGAAGATATTGAAGCGTTGCCTCAGTATGTTAAAGACTTAAAAAATAAATATGGTAAATTTACGGGGCTTGCCTATTGTGCGGGAATTGTAGATATTCAACCCTTACAAATTTTAGATTATGGCAGTATGCAAAAGCTGTTTAATATAGATTATTATGCGCCTTTATTCTTAAGTAAAGGTTTCGGAGACCGGCGTAATAATGTGGGAAGAGGGGCTTCAATTGTATTTATTTCTTCAATAGCAGCCATTTCTACAGATAGAGGAATGGCAACTTATGCAGGAGCCAAAGCTGCCTTAATTTCATCGGCAAAAGTTATGGCAAGGGAACTTGCTTCTCAGGGAATACGTGTCAATTGTGTTTCCCCGTCTGATATTATTACGCCAATGATAAAAGAGACGGAAGACAACAGGACAATTGAAACTTTTTATCCTTTGGGGGCAGGTCAGGTTTCAGATGTTGCCAATATGGTTGTTTTTTTACTTTCCGATAAAGCTCATTGGTTGTCCAGACAAAATTATATTGTTGACTGTGGATGTATATAGATGCCCAAAATATATGTAGTCGGGGGAAAAGGTTTTGCTAAAGAATGCTATCAGTATATTTTGTTTATTTCATATCAAAATCCTGAAGTAAGTTTTGGCGGTTTTATAGGACATAATGGTTATCAAGTTGATTTGGGGAATCTGAATCAATATTTTCGAGGTGATTTGTCTGAATTTGAGTTCGGTGAAGATGATTATGCTGTTATCGGGGCCGGCTATCCAGAGCTTAGAAAAAAAATTTACAAAGATATAAAACAGAAAGCCAATGCAAAGTTTTATACACTGGCATTAATGCCTTATTGCTACCTATCTCCTCTGGTAGAAATTGGAGAAGGAAATATTTTTGTGTCACCTTGCACACCCGCGCCACACGTAAAAATCGGCAATGGGAACTTATTCAATGGTGATGTTACGATTTCTCATGATGTGAAAATCGGAGATTTTAATTTTTTTGGAGGAAAAACCCAGGTTTTGGGAGGAGCCAGAATTGGTAATTCCAATACCATCGGTACCGCAAGCATAATTTTGCCCGGAGCCAGAATCGGTGATAATAATAAAGTTGCTCCGCTCAGCTGCATATATAAAGGTTGTCGGAATAATTGTTATATGCACGGTAATCCGGCGTTGAAAATAGGAGATGTCGATGAATAATATCAACTGCGTAACGGCAGAGAAGAATAAATGTTTTGGTTGCAGAGCTTGTGCGAATATTTGTCCCGCCGGTGCTATTTGTATGAAAGAAGATGAGGAAGGTTTTTTCTATCCGGCTATTGATGATAAAAAATGTACAAACTGTGGTTTGTGTAAAAAAGCCTGTCCTTCTCTGAACAAGTCGGAGGTTTATAATTCTAATTCTGACAATCCGGATTGTTATGCTGTGATGGCAAATGATGACATAAGAATGAAAAGTTCATCCGGCGGTGCATTTACTCTTCTGGCAGAGTATGTACTTGATAAAGGCGGTTATGTCTGCGGCGTAGCCTATACGAAAGGTTCATTGGTTCAGCATATTATAATTAATACAAAAGATGAGCTGGACAGACTCAGAGGTTCAAAATATGTTCAGGCCGATACCAATAATGTTTATTTAAAAATCAAAAAACTTTTAAAAGATAATAAATTGGTCCTCTTTTCCGGTACTCCTTGTCAGGTCGCAGGATTAAATACATTTTTGGGTAAAAAATATGATAATTTAATAACCGTTGATATACTGTGCCACGGTGTTCCTCCACAAAAAATATTTGATATGTATTTGAAAGAAGCTGCGCAGGGAGATTTTATTAATACGAATTTTAGAGATAAGGTAACCGGATGGGACGTATATACTACTACTACTACTACTTCAGGCGTTTTCAGCTATACAAAAGAACAGTGTTTATATTTAAATGCTTTTTTAAAAAATATGTGTTTACGTCCCAGCTGCGGTTCTTGCCCATTTACAAAAATTCCGAGAGAGGCTGATTTTACGATTGCTGATTTTTGGGCTGTTGAAAGATTTAACGAAAAGCTAAATGATAAATTCGGAACTTCAATGCTTCTGACTAATAGTGTTAAAGCAGCTGAGATTTTCAGAGTTATAAGTAAAACGGCGCAGCTTTGCCAAAATGTTCCGATTGAATATGCCAAATATTATAATTGGACACTGTACAGAACTTTGCCACAGCATCCGAACAGAAAAGCGTTTTTTCGGCTTTTAAGGGAGGGAAAAACTTTAAGAGAAGCTACGGATTATTGCATTGCGAATCAATATGATTGTGCCATTATGGGAGTTTGGGCCTATAAAAATTATGGTTCTTCTTTAACATCATTTGCTTTGCAGGAAATGATAAAAAGTTTGGGATATACGCCCAAAATCATAAATTTTATTTTAGGAAAAGCAGAATATCAGGGATCTTTTTCTGAAAAGTTTGCGAATAAATATTTTGATTTGACTAAAGAATGTTCAAATCTTAAGGATTTGACAACATTGAATTATGAAACCACGACTTTTGTTGTCGGGTCTGATTGCATGTGGCATCCGCCGTTTTTTAAAAAAATAAGCAGTGAATATATCCATCTCTTTTCATTTGCGGCGCCGGATGCCAAAAAAATTGCTTATGCGACAAGTTTTGGAACCTATGACTATCGTCATACTTCCGAAGAAAAATATAAATTAAGATATTATTTGGAAAAATTTGATAAAATTTCGACCAGAGAGGATGTCGGTACAAAATTATGTAAAGATAAGTTTGGGGTAGATGCCGATTGTATTTTAGATCCTGTTTTTGTGACAGATAAACATAAATATGACGAATTAATTGAAAACTCAAATATAGAAATGCCTGAAAAATATATTGCAAAATATATATTTTGGCCAAATAAAATCACGGATAAACTTGTTGATTTTGTTACTTCGAAATATAACTTACCGGTCGTCGATATAAATGATAAAAACCTTATAAGCGTTGAAGATTGGCTGAAATATATAAAAAACTGCAATATGATTATTACTCATTCGTTTCATGGGATGTGTTTTGCCATTATATTTAATAAACCCTTTATTATATATAAAATTGGCGGGTTTGATGAGAATAGATATATGTCTGTGCTGAGAAAGTTTGGCTTAGAAAATAAGTTATTGGTTGATGTTTCTTCAATTGAAAATCGTCCTGATTTATTTGAGCCGATTGATTGGGGTAAGGTTAATGCTGTGTTGGCAAAAGAAAAGGAGCGTTCGCTAAAGTGGTTAAAAGCTGCTCTTGCAGCACCTAAAGATTTGTCGAAAATAAATCCGGCCGATGCTGTTATTCAAGAATTAAATGATAAAATCCGAGCAGTAACGCTTCAGCCGTGTAACGCAGCGTCAAAAGAAGATGTTGTTGCCATTTTAAATTATAAGAGAAATTATTACCGATATTTGAAATATAAGATTTTGAAAAATTTGGTATTTGGTAATCTCAGAAAGAAATATAAAGAGAAAGCGAAAAAATATCATACGAGGGTAAGAGATGTCAGACGATTAAAGAAAGGAGCCTGATCGGAAGCGGAAAAGAACTATGAAACTCTCAATAATTTGTCTGACTTATAATCATTCAAGCTCCTTATTTCAGACTTTGGACGGGTTTGTGATGCAAAAAACCAAATTTCCGTTTGAAGTTTTAGTGCATGATGATGCATCTACGGATGGGACACGGGACATTATTTTACAATATGCAGATAAATATCCGGATATTATCAGACCTATTTTAGAAGAAGAAAACCAGTGGTCTAATGGAATTGCTTTTGATAAAGAAAAAATTTGGCCGTATGTCAGGGGTGAATATGTCGCTTTTTGCGAAGGGGATGATTATTGGACAGATGAGAATAAGCTGCAAAAGCAGGTTGATTTTTTAGATTCGCATCCTGATTATTCGCTTTGTTTTCACCCGGTCAGGATTGTTGACCAGAATAATCCGGCGGGAGAAGAAATATATCCGGATCAGAGGCTTTTGCAAAGGGCAGGAGAATTAAATTTCGCTTCTCTGTTAAAGCGCAATTTTATTCAAACCAACTCGGTTGTTTATCGATGGCGGTTTCATAAGGAGAGTTATAATCTGATGCCGGAACATATTCTCCCCGGAGACTGGTTTTTGCATTTGTTACATGCGCAGGTCGGCAAGATCGGTTTTTTGCCTGAGGTTATGGCGGTGTACAGAAGGAATGCCGGCGGGGTTTGGACCGGAGCCAATAAGCAGCCTCAATGGTTTTGTCGCTGCGGTGTGCCGCATATTAAGTTTTTTGAAGAAATGGAAAAATCTTTCAAAATATCCAAAGCCTATGAAAGAGAATATTTTAGTTATGCGACCTGTTATGCCGCTCAATATTTAAATGACAAAGAAATTAGGCAATGTTTTGCGAATATAAAAGGGCCGGCAAAGTATAAATTATTAAATTCCTTTGCATTGGCAGTGCTTAAATTTATGCGTAAAATAACCTTAAATGATATTTCACGGAAATATAAGGCCAGATATGATGCTTTGAAGTTGTACCTGTTATGGAAGAAATAAAGTCGTTTTATCTGAAGAGTTAGAGCCAGAATTTCAGAAAACTCAGCTTTACTCTGAGGTTAAGACTGGTGT
>CALXTG010000146.1 GCA_944391355.1 uncultured Alphaproteobacteria bacterium | reverse complement strand
TAAGGCCAGATATGATGCTTTGAAGTTGTACCTGTTATGGAAGAAATAAAGTCGTTTTATCTGAAGAGTTAGAGCCAGAATTTCAGAAAACTCAGCTTTACTCTGAGGTTAAGACTGGTGTTGTGCCAGGCTGAGGATAAATTATTTTTCAGTTTCATCATTGGGAGCACTTTCAAAATTCATTGCCGCGGAATTGATGCAAAAACGTTCGCCGGTGTCGGTCGGACCGTCGGGGAAGACATGTCCGAGATGGCTTCCGCAGCGGGCGCAGGTTACTTCGGTGCGGATCATGCCGTGGCTTAAATCTTCGCTGAAACTGACGCTTCCTTTTATGGCGCGATCGAAGCTCGGCCAGCCGCAAGAAGAACGGAACTTGTCATCGGAAAGAAAAATTGGATTTCCGCAGGCGGCGCATTTGTATAATCCTTCTTCGTCAAAAAGGTTATAGCGTCCGGAAAACGGCCGTTCCGTGCCTTTTTCCCGGAGAATGCGATATTGTTCCGGGGTTAGAAGTTTTTTCCAATCGGCTTCGGTTTTATTGATTTCGCTCATGTTGTTTTGTCTTTCATTAAAGATGGCAGCTGCCGAGGCCGCGTTTTTCGAGATATTTTTGGTGGTAGTCTTCGGCCGGGTAAAATTTTGCGGCCGGAACAAGTTCGGTGACAATCGGGGCGGGAAATTTATGAGCCGCATTCAGTGCCCGGATTTTGGCTGCGGCTGCCTCCTTCTGTTGATCGTTGAGATAAAATATTGCCGAACGATACTGAGTTCCGATATCAGGTCCCTGACGATTAAGGGTCGTGGGATTGTGGTTGGAGAAGAAGACATCAAGCAATTTCGGATAAGATGTTTTGTCCGTGTCATAAGTGACTTTTACCGCTTCGGCATGGCCGGTATCTCCGGTGCATACCTGTCGATAAGTCGGATCGGCAACGGTTCCGCCGGTATAACCGACTTCGGTAGAAACGACTCCCGGCGTGTTGTCAAAGGCTGATTGGACTCCCCAAAAACATCCGGCGGCAAAGATTGCTTCAGCTAACATATGTTTCTCCTTGTTTATTGATTGAATATAGTAACGAAAAATTTAGAAACAATTCTCTATAGTTAGAAAAATCGTTATTTTACGGGTGGAAGATGGATAAGGTTATTTTGCACGGCGGCGGCCCCGACTTAAAAAAGATTTTTACAGATTTACGCGGTGAGAAAGTTTTTAACGGCCTTTCGGTTGTTTATGTTATTTGCGCTATTGAAAAAAGTGTCAGTCTGCGCCAGAAGTTTCAAAACGAATGGCCTGAAACAGCAGCTTTCTTAAAAAAACTCGGCGCGATCCGGGCAGAAGCTGTCGACAGCGAAAATTTCAGTCATATCTGCGAGTTTGATACGGTTATTCTGGCGGACGGCAGCAGCGAATATTTGCTGCCGCAATTAGTGAAATTAAAATTCCGGCGGCGGTTGCTGAACTCTGATATTAAAAATGTTATCGGAATCGGCGCTGGAGCGATTGCTTTGTCGGTGCAGGGAATCGGCACAAAAAACTATGTGGAATTTGCTTATGACGGTTTGGGGATCGTTGACGAGCGGATTATGCTGCACTACCGGCCGGGCAAGGGGAAGAATTATCCCGATTTTATTAAGTTGATGGATTATCAATATCTGGAACGAAGTGTTTGCGGCCGTTACAGCGAAGCCGGCTGGGATGCGGAACATAATATGTTCGGCTTGGGAATTTTCAGCAGGATAGATTATCGTGATGAAGGCGAACGGTATTTTCCCGGTTTGTGCCGCAAAAGAGTCAGGGAAGTCTATCTGCGGCTGCGTTTTCTGCGCTATGCGCTGATTATCGCTAATAAAGGGATTAAACTTTTCAGGAAAAAAGATTATAAGTTCAAGCTGACTGTCGGCTGGGGAGAAAAGCTGTGATTACTTTGAAGACCCCCGATGCCAGATATCGGGACAGTTTTTTGGCGTCGTTTTTCTAAAGTGAAAATTTCTAAAGCTCTTTAAGCGGCTCAGTTGATGATTATATTAACGGCGTAGGTATCTTTATTTAGGAGAAAAAGATGAAAGCCGTTAAACTTAATAATGATTATGAAATGCCGATTATCGGTCTGGGAACCTGGCGGGCGAATCCCGGAGAGGTGTATCAGGCGGTACGTTGGGCGATTAAGCTCGGATATCGGCAGATAGACTGCGCCAGTATTTACGGTAATGAAGCGGAAATCGGGCAGGCTGTTCATGATGCCGTCAGCGAAGGAGACATCAAGCGTGAGGATTTATTTATTACTTCTAAATTATGGAATGATTCTCATGCCGCTGAGGACGTTTTGCCGGCGCTGCAGAAAACGCTGAAGGATTTGCAGCTTGACTATTTGGATTTGTATCTGATGCATTGGCCGGTTGCTCAGAAACCGGGGACAGGGCTTCCGCAGTCTGACGAAGATATGGTTTCGCTGCAGGAACTGCCGCTTGAACTGACCTGGGCAGAAATGGAAAAAGCCGTTAATCAGGGATTGGTTCGTTCTATCGGCGTGTCTAATTTCGGTGCCAAAGCTCTGGGCGCTCTGATTGAAAAAGCCGAAATTATTCCGAATGTTAATCAGGTCGAAGTTCATCCCTTGCTGCAGCAAAACGAACTGATTGATTTTTGTCAGAAGAATATGATTACGGTAACAGCCTATTCGCCGCTGGGTTCCCAACACGGAGCAGATGAGCCCTCGGTATTGCAAGATCCGGTTATTGTTGAAATTGCGCAGCGATTACAGGTAACGCCGGCGCAGGTTGTTCTGGCCTGGGGGATGGCCCGCGGTTTGGTTGTTATTCCCAAGTCGGTACATTTTGATCGTATTAAAGAGAACTTTGCTGCTCAGGCGCTTCAGCTTGATGAAGAAGATATGAAAAAGATTGCCGGATTGGATAAAGGATATCGCTTTATTGACGGCAGCGCTTTTGCCTATGGGGATTATACGGAAGAAAAAATCTTCTCTTAGGCGGTTGTCGGAAAAAGAAGGGGGGAATTTTGCCCCCTTCTTTTATTGATATGGAAGTTTATATTATGACCAATATAATTTTAGCGGAGATAAATTCATGACCGGCGAAAATGAAATTTATGTAAAAGTCACCAAAGACGGCCCGTATGAGGTTTACGGGAAACCAACAATCAGAAAGGCCGCGATTGAGCCGAATGCCGAAGGCGAATCCTGGGATTATAAAACAGGGGAAGAAGTTCATTGTGAAAAAGATCCGACGGCTTTATGCCGCTGCGGCCGCTCAAAAGGGGCGCCGTGCTGTGACGGGTCGCATGAGAAAGCTCCCTGGGACAGTGAAGAAACTTCGGATTTTGACAGTTATCTTGAAGGAGCCGAAGCAATCGAAGGGCCGAATTATACCTTGATGGATAAGGAAAAGCTGTGTGCTTACGCCCGTTTTTGCGATGCCAAAGGGCGGGTATGGAATCTGGTACAGCGCGGTGATGCGGAAAGTGACAAGCTGGCTATCCGGGAGGCGTGTAATTGTCCCGGCGGGCGTTTGGTTATTTATGAAAATGAGAGCGGTAAGGCCGTTGAGCCTGCCTATGCTCCGGAAATCCTGGCTCTTGAAGATCCGGCGCTGGGTGTTTCCGGACCTTTGCAGCTGCGCGGCGGTATCAGGGTAGAAAGTGTTGAGGGGAAAAGTTATGAGGTTCGCAACCGTCAGACTTTATGCCGTTGCGGTTATTCATCCAACAAGCCGTTCTGCGACGGCTCGCATGCTTCGGTAAAATATAAAGCCGGGGTCGGAACCGCTTATGATAATATTTAGCCGCGGCGGGAGATTTTGTTGAGAATAAAACCGCTTAACATGGCTTCATCTTCCCAGGCAATGTCAATCTGCAGGACTTTGAAGTGTTTCTGCAGCGAAAGAGGGATTTTTACATAGTCTTTGGAGGTTGTGAAAATGTCAGCATTCAGCTCCTTGCCGCGGGCAATCAGTTTTTCCAGTTCGGCCGGCGTATAGCGGTGGTGATCGGGAAAGTCATAAGTTTCGACGGGAGCCATGTCTAAATCGCGCAGTGATTGATAAAATTTTTCCGGGCGGCCGATGCCGGCAAAGGCAATAATGCAGTTTGCAGAGCTGTGCGGCGGCAGGGGAGCGATTTTTCCGCCAAACAACGGTTTATCGTAAATCAGTTTGGCAATGTTATAATTATCTTTGCCGATGATAATAACCGCGTCGGTGCGTTTGATGCCGCGATGCCAGTTTTCACGCAGGGGACCGGCGGGAACCGGACGGCGGTTGCCGAGACCGAAGCCGCCGTCAACGACGACAAAAGATAAATCTTTTGCCAGACCGGGATTTTGAAATCCGTCATCCATGATGATTATATCGGCGCCGGCATATTCGGCTTTCAGAGCCGCTTTATAGCGGTCGGCGTTGACGATGGTCGGGGCGGCTGCCGCCAGGAGCAACGGTTCGTCACCGACTTCGGCGGCGGTATGTTGTGCGGGATTGACGATAACGTCCTGCAATTTGCCCCCGTAACCGCGGGTAATGAAAAACGGATTAAATCCCTGCTTTTTTAATAACCGAGCCAAAGAAATCGCAACCGGGGTTTTGCCGGTGCCGCCGGCGGTCAGGTTACCAATGCAGATAACCGGGGTATTTACTTTTTGGGGACGGCGAAGTTTCAGACGCAGGCGGGTTGCCAGGGCGTAGAGCAGTCCGAATGGCAAAAGAATATCCGACAATATATTTCTTGTTTTCCAATACCTTGGCGTTTTCATTTAAATAAAACCTTTAACTTTTTCAACAATGCCGTCCAGAACTTTAGCTTCGCCGTTAGCCCAATTATAAGCCAGGCTGCGTTTGGCTTCCAGCAGCTCTTTGTTGGAAAGCAGCTGGGTAACGGTTTCTTCAAGTTCTTCGATATCGTTTACCTGTATGACGGCATCGGCTTTTTTGGCGCGATTCATGGCATCGGTAAAGTTGAACATATGCGGGCCGACGATAACGGCATCACGGACGCGCGAGGGTTCGATGAAATTCTGTCCGCCGTGGGGAATCAAAGAACCGCCGATAAAAACCAGCGGGGCAATATCGTACCAGATCCCGAGTTCGCCGACGGTGTTGGCGACATAAATATCGGTTTGCGGCGTAATTTTACCGTTTTCGGAACGCAGAGAAGCTGTCAACCCGGTTTCGTGTATTGCTTCCATAATCTCGGGGCCGCGATGCGGGTGGCGCGGGGCGATGATGGTCAGCAGATCGGGGAATTTCTCTTTCAGACGTTTATGCATACGGGCAATTTTGGCTTCTTCGTTATGGTGGGTTGAACTGGCCAGCCAAACGGTTCTTCCGTTAATTTGCGAAGTAATTTCATTTTCTTTGTCGCGGTCAATCGGCAGCGGCAGGCCGGCGTATTTGAGATTGCCGAGACAGACGGACTCTCTGGCTCCCAAAACACGCAGGCGGTAAGCGTCTTCTTCGGATTGCCCCAGGCAGAGACTGAAACAGCCTAGCAGCTCTTTGCTGATAAAATCAAATTGCTGCCAGCGTTTGAAAGATTTGTTGGAAATGCGGCCGTTGACCAAAATCAGCGGAATATTTTTGCGTTTGATGCCGGAGAGCATGGCCGGCCAAAGGTCTGATTCAAACCATAATACCAGATCAGGACGCCAATATTTGATAAAACGGGTGGTAAAAAGCGGATTGTCAATCGTAATATATTGATGAAAAGCCCGCTCGGGAAGACGTTTGGCCATCAACTCCGCAGAGGTGATCGTGCCGGTCGTGACCATAATATGGGCATCGGGATATATTTCGAGCATTTTATGAATCAGCGGCAGCATGGAAAGAGATTCGCCGACCGAAGCGCCGTGAAACCAGATTAAAGTTCCTTCGGGACGTTTCATGCTCGGGCGTCCGATCCGTTCGTTAAAACGTTTTATATCTTCTTTGCCGTTTTCTTTGCGCTTTTTGATGTAGCGGGCGATGACCAGTGGATATAAAATGCGGATTAAGGTATTGTAGATACGGATAAACACTTGTTATCGGCTCCTTCTTTTCTGTTTGGCGGCTTTGATTTCTTCAGGCGCTGCCGGGCGTACCGGCCGGCGGTTCATGGCCATATCGGCCTCTGCCAGCATTCGGTTGCCGAGATCTTCAAGCTTTTGACGAGCCGTTTCCAGTTCGGCCTCGCCGGCGGCGGCGTCAACATAAAAGGGGGCGGAAACTTTGCAAAAGCCGCGGCCGAAGGGAAGGGGGATCATCATTTTGTCCCAGGCTTTTTCGATAATAAAAGCGTGTTTGAAGCTGTTGACCATGAAGAAAATCGGCAAACCGGTTTTTTGCGCGTAATAAAGCGGACTCATTGTCATCTGCATACGCGGGCCGCGCGGGCCGTCGGGAATAATGCAGATGGAGCGCTGTTCCTGAAGGGAGCGCATCAGTCCCATGGCTGCGCCTTTGGCATTGACCGTGGTTGAACCGCCGATGGTGCCGAGACCGAATTTGCGTAACAGGCCGGCGATGATTCTTCCGTCCTGGTGCAAAGAGACCAGAGCATCAAGCGGAAATTCGCCGCGGGCGAAATAGGGCATCATCATGGCTCGGCCGTGCCAGCCGACTAAAATGAAATTTTTGTTTTGATCACGGAAGTCATAGATTTGACTGACGCCTTCAAGCTGCCAGCGGGTGGTTTTTCCGACCAAGAGCGCATATAAATAGGTAATGCGGCTGAGAATGCGTATAACCAGCCGGGAGCTTAAAATTTTTTTGATTTTCTTTTTAAGGTTTTTCTTAAACTGCGTCATCTTTTCTTAACCATTTCGGTGATGGCGATGCCGATGGTATCATTTTCGGTAATGACTACTTCGCCGTGGCCGATGAGCACGTCGTTGGCGTAGATATCAACATAATCGTTGATATCGCGGTCAAGCTCAACCACGGCGCCGCGGCCGAGCTTGAGAAGCTGGTGAACGCGGAGATCGGCCGTGCCGAGCGTGACAGAGATTTCAACCATTATCTCATCATTGGAAATGATGTGTTTTTTATTATTTATCATCTCTATAAAAATCCCACCTTATATAATATATTATCATAATATATAATTTTTTTTAATCTGCAAATTCAATTTTTGCACTTATCAAACCTTTTTAGGCAAAGCGGCGGCTTGCTGTGGATTAAACTTAATAACCGTTGCCCAAAATGCATTATTATGCCAAAAAAGTGTACAGGGCACATTGCAGTTTGCCTAAGGTTTTCCTATATATAAGGGATAAGAAACAGATAAGGTAAAAATGATATGGTAGCAAAAAAACAAATATATCCGGTTTTGCCGTTAAGAGATATTGTCGTTTATCCGAAGATGATCGTGCCGTTGTTCGTCGGGCGCGAAAAATCCATAAAAGCCCTGCAGAAGGTGGTTGATGCCGATCAGAATATAATTTTGGCGACTCAACTTGATTCCGCGGTTGAAGATCCGACGGCCGATGATGTTTATCATGTCGGCACAATGGGAACCGTCGTGCAGCTGCTGCGGCTGCCGGACGGAACAGTCAAGGTTTTGATTGAAGGTCTGGAAAGAGTCAAAATCAATAAGTTTCTCAAAAATGACGAATTTATGGAAGTCGAGGCTACCGTTCTGAAAGATAAAGAAGAAGACGATCCCGAACTGGAAGCTTTAATCCGGGCAGTTTTGTCGCAGTTTGAAGAATATGTCAAACTTTCAAAGAAAACGCCGCCCGAAGTATTGGTTGCGGTGAATCAGATTCAGGATAAAAGCAAACTTGCCGACACGATTGCGTCGCATTTGGCATTAAAGATTGCCGACAAGCAGGCACTGCTGGAAGGGACGACGCTTAAAGACCGCTTTGAAAAAATTCTCGGTTTTATGGATGCCGAAATTACTTTGCTGGAAGTCGAAAGCAAAATTAAAAACCGTGTAAAACAGCAAATGGAAAAAAGCCAGAAAGAATATTATCTGAATGAACAGATTAAGGCGATCCAGAAAGAACTCGGCGACGGGGAAGATGATGCCGAAATCGTCGAATATAATGAAAAAATCAATAAGACTAAGCTCAGTCCCGAGGCTAAAGAAAAAGCTCTGGCCGAAGTTAAAAAGCTGAAAAACATGAGCAGCATGTCTTCGGAAGCTACCGTAGTCCGCAATTATCTGGACTGGCTGCTGGATATTCCCTGGAAAAAGCGTTCCAAAGTTAACCGTGATCTGAACAAAGCCATGGAAATTCTGGAAAAAGAGCACTACGGACTGGAAAAGGTCAAGGAAAGAATTTTGGAATTTTTGGCGGTACAGGCGCGCGCCGATAAGGTCAAGGGGCCGATTTTGTGTCGGGTTGGACCTCCGGGCGTCGGTAAAACTTCGCTCGGCAAGTCGATTGCCCGGGCGACCGGTCGCAGTTTTGTCCGGGCTTCGCTCGGCGGTATGCGTGACGAAGCCGAAATCCGCGGGCATCGCCGGACTTATATCGGCTCAATGCCGGGTAAAATTGTTCAGGGCATGAAAAAAGCGTCGACGTCTAATCCGTTGTTTTTGCTTGATGAAATTGACAAGCTGGGACAGGATTGGCGCGGCGATCCGAGTTCGGCACTGCTGGAAGTTTTGGATCCTGAGCAGAACTCGACTTTTAACGATCATTATCTGGAAGTGGATTATGATTTGTCGGATGTGATGTTTGTCACAACTGCCAATTCATTGGATATGCCGCGCCCGCTGCTGGACCGTATGGAGATTATCCGTTTGTCGGGGTATACCGAGGACGAGAAAATCGAAATTGCCAAGCGTCATTTGATTCCGAAGATTTATGAGGAAAACGGCGTTAAGAAAAATGAACTCAGCATTGCCGACAGCGCTATCCGCGATATTATTCGCTATTATACCCGTGAAGCCGGCGTGCGGAATCTGGAACGCGAGCTTTCCAAAATCGCGCGTAAGGCCGTGAAGGAAATTTTGTTGTCGGGAGATAAAAAAGTTTCCGTCAGCGCCAAGAATCTGGAAAAATACCTCGGGGTTATCAAATATCGTTACGGCGAGGCTGAACAGCAGGATCATGTCGGGGTTACGACCGGGCTGGCCTGGACGGAAGTCGGCGGGGATATTCTCTTTATCGAGGCCGTTGATATGCCCGGTAAGGGAAAGATTACGCAGACCGGAAAACTCGGCGACGTTATGAAAGAATCTATCGAAACGGCTTATTCGGTGGTTCGCTCACATTCCGAACAGTTGGGAATTGAGCCGGAAGTTTTTGAGAAAACCGATATTCACGTTCATGTCCCTGAGGGCGCGACACCGAAAGACGGGCCGTCGGCGGGGATTGCCATGTATACGACTCTGGTTTCGGTTCTGACTAAAATTCCGGTGCGCAAAGATGTGGCGATGACCGGCGAGATTACGCTGCAGGGCAGGGTCTTGCCGATCGGCGGGCTGAAAGAAAAACTGCTTTCGGCGCTGCGCGGCGGTATCAAAACCGTCATTATCCCGAAAGATAATGAAAAAGATCTGGCGGAAATTCCGGATAATGTTAAGGAAGGGCTGAAAATTATTCCGGTATCGGAAGTTAAAGAGGTTTTGGAAATCGCCCTGAAAGACAAAGTCAAGCCGCTGAAAAAGCTTAAAAAGGCCTGTTAGGTAAAAAGCCCGGTTAATTCCGGGTTTTTTTATATGGGCAGATGTTGCGACTCTTGCGAAACATGAAAAAAAGACTCGCGGTGATTCTGTTCAACAGATTGTATTTCGTCAGTTTGGAGCATTTTTGGAAGATAAAACCGGCATATTTTTGTGTATAAATGCAAAAAAATGACTTTTTTTTGTTTGTAAGCGTTGATTTTGTTTGACTTAAGCAAAATTTGGCTATTAAATTTTCTTGTGGATGTGATATTACATATACCACATTGGTTTATAACTTATATTAGAGGGAGTCCTCACAGTGAATAAAAATGAATTGATTTCTAGCATTGCTAGTGACACCGGCCTTACCAAGACTGATTCTGCTAAGGCTTTAGATGCGTTTGTTGCTTCCGTAACCAATGCTTTGAAAAAAGGTGATGAAGTTCGCTTGGTTGGTTTTGGTACCTTTGCCGTATCGAAACGTGCTGCTACTACCGGCCGCAATCCTCGCACCGGCGCTGCCATTAAAATTCCTGCTCGCAAACAGGCTAAATTTAAAGCAGGTAAAGCTTTGCAAGACTCTGTAAACTAATATAAATAAGGACTGGCTGCGGCCGGTCCTTAAGTTTATGGTTTATTGCCCAGAGGAATAAAAACCTCTAAAACAAATCAGGCAGGGTTTTATATCCTGCCTTTTTTGCTGCAGTCAGACAAAATAATGCGTTTTGGGGGAAGCAGGCCAGAAAATATGCAGAAAAACAAGAATGTGAATTTTTTTGAAAAAAAGACTTGATTAATTATTTTTATAAGTGTATAAACGCTTTCGTAAACAAGATGGGCGCTTAGCTCAGCTGGAAGAGCATCTCGTTTACACCGAGAGGTTCGGTATTTCGAACCTCTCAGCTCCCACCAATTAAAAAAGTTCCCGGTTTTGAAACCGGGTTTTTTTTGTGTAAAAACTTCGGTTCGAACTCCCTCGGGAGTTTTTCTGGCTCGTAAGCATTGTATCACAATGCCAACTCGCTGCGGTCACTCATTTTGTAATGTTCGCTTCGCAGCGCTGTCGCTTTCTCGCTCACTAACAAAACTTCGCCTGTCGCTAATATAATTGAGGGGCAAGCAGCATGCCGGTAATGGAATATCGGAATAGTGGAACGGGCAACGCGTCAGTATTGTCGAGGACAGCCTTTCAGTATCTGTTGAATATAATTTTAAGCTTAATTCATTGACAAAACGGTGCTCAATCGAATTAGACAGAAAATAAGATTACGCTAAGTCTTTATTAACAGATATTGATTAG
>CALXTG010000145.1 GCA_944391355.1 uncultured Alphaproteobacteria bacterium | reverse complement strand
TTTGACATATTGACAGGGACGCGCCAGATATACGACATTCGGGCTTTTGTCGCCGAAAGCAATTTCCCGTAACAGCCTGCCGCGCGGGGTCGGATCGTTTGTAGCGCGGCCGCGGGCGTTAAAGGCATGGCCGTCGCCTTCAATATAGATTTTATAAACACCGTCCGGATCTGTAATTTTCTGCCAAACGGCCAAATTGAAGTTCCGGGTGGTAATTTCCACCTGCTTAAAATCCGCCGGCGCTTTTATCGCTGTGCATCCCGACAATATCAGAATTGCTGCCATTAATTTGAACATTGCTCAGACCTCTCTGAGAAGACCTTAGCCTTTTATTTCTGAAAAGTCAGCTGTTTTTTGCCGCTTCCGGGTTTTCCAGATAAACGGTTCGCTGCGGGAAGGGGATATTGATGTTCAATTCCCGGAAACGGGTAATGATTTTCTCCCGCAGATCGTCGCCGATGGCGCCGCGGTTAAAAACATTGGCCGTAAAACAGACCAGCTGAAATTCCAGACTGCTGTCGCCGAGGTTGTTAATCGAGACGGCCGGCGCCGGATTGGGCAGAACATTTTTGTTTGACGCGGCAATTTCCAATAAAGCCTTGCGTACCTGCGCGATATCGCTTTCATAGCCGACGCCGACCTTTACCGCTACGCGTCCCGAGCGGCCGTTATAGGTATAATTGACCAGGCTTTTGGAAAGAATGTCTGAATTAGGAATAATAATCGTCGATTTGTCGCCGGCCTCCAGCTCGGTTGAGCGCATATTGATTTGTCTGACAATGCCTTCCTGACCGTTAATAACCACCCAGTCGCCGATTTTAATCGGCCTTTCCCATAAAATAGTCATACCGGCGGCCAGGTTGCTGACCATATTCTGCAGGCCGAGACCGACCCCGAAAGATAAGGCGCCGGCGATAATGGCAATGCTGCTTAAGCTTCCGCCCATAACGGCGATCGCCAGCAGACCCGAGACAATAAACCCGAGAAAACTTATTGAAGAAACCACGGAGTTGCGCAGCCCGTCGCTCATTTCTATTTTGCTTAAGTTGCCGCTGATAAAACTGTTCTTCAGCATTTTAAACAGCGACAGCATAATAAAGAAGCAAATCAGCCCGAGCAAAATCGAAGTGATGGAAATATGGATTCCGCCGATATTAAACCCGACTAAAAAGCTTTTAACTCTTGCCAGCAGCAGATCGACCGATACCCCCCAAACCGCCAGCAGCGCGAGGATGGCAAAAATCCAGATAACCGGCGTCAGCAGCAGGCCGAACCAAAATTCGGTTTTTACCAAGGTCCGGCGGTTAATGCGGAAAGTCCGCACCCAGAAGCGAAACAGCAGCAGCCGGTGGAATATGCCGCGCAAAAGTTTGTCGATGATATAGAAAATGCCGATGGCAATGGCCGAAACGATAAAGCGGTTGATTATATATTCCGAGAGCCTGATATAGCCGAACAGGGACAAAAGAAATGCCGCTCCCATCGCAAAGGCAATAAACAGGCTGACTTTGGATGAGGTGCTGAGCTCGGCTACCGGCGTGTCTTCGCTGATTTCGTCGTCGGAAAGGGTTTGGTTGTTATACAAGGCGCGCCGGGCAACCAGAACAACGCAGAAAGCCTTCACGGCATTGGCAAAAATTTTCAGAGAATAAATGATTGAGCTGTCATAGTTCATATGATCGGCAAGACTTTGGAAAAAAGAGACGATGCAGATCGCCGCCGATGAAAAAATCAGAGACGAACTGATGGCTTTGGCGCACTCGTCGGGAACTTCGATAATCCGCCATTTCTCGTTGGCCGGCGTAAAAAGAACCCTGACCACGGCCTTGGTCAGATAATAGTAGAGCAGATAACGCGCCGCGGTATTCAACAGCAGGCCGAAAGAATCACCGTTGACAAAGGGATTATTTTTGAGCCAGAACAGGAAAGCGCCGATAATCGCCGCCGGAATGGCGCCGCGGGCAATAAACATCCAAATGCCGGCTCTGACTTTTTGTGAGTAGTCGGGGCGTTCGATATCCGCCTTATAACCGAACCAGCGTTTAATATAGCGGCTCAGCAGATATCCGGCGATTAAGGCGCCGAACATAACGATAATAACCGTCAGTATATTGTTTTTAACCGTTTCCTGACGCTCGGCGCTGAGATTCTGATACCAGTTTAACGGCGATTGCACCAGATCAAAAACAAAATCGGCAAATTTACTGAGAGATTGCCAAAATTCCTGCGGATGAAAAATTGAACTCTGCTTGACCAGAATATTATCCAGCAGCTGCCGGTTGCGGATTTTCAGAATCAAACCGTTGATTTCATCGATTTTGGCATTTTGCAGGTCAATTTGTGCAATCTGGGCTTTGTTGTTGTCGGCCTGCGTCGTAAAATCTTTTCTTTGCCGGGCAATTGCGGCCGGTTCGGAGGCCGGTTTTTCGGGAGGTGTTCCCAAAGCATTAAGCTTTTTTTGTACGGCGTCAAGGTCGGCCGCATAATTCTGCCGCGCCTGAACCAAAGCGCTCTGGATTTGCGTCAGCTGATCGACAAAATCCGCCGTTTCTTCTTTGCTGGCTTTGCCTGAATTAAGTTTAGCCGTTATCGTATCCAGCTGCTTATTAGTCTGCGTCAAATTCAACGGCGCCGCGGCATTATTCGCCGGAGTCTGAGCCTGAACCGGAGACAGATAAAAAGACCAGACCAAAAGCAGAAAAATTATTTTACGCATCGCATTCCCTCTGTAATATATTATCTGAATATGGGAACGCCGGAGCAATAATCAAGCTCCGTGAGGCAAAAATAACTGCTGGCGAAAGATTATGCCGCCGTTTCAAGCAAATACATCAAATTTGCTTTTTTCAGAACATCGGGATGATAAAGCAGGGATATTTCTTCTTCCCGGCTGAGTTCCATTTTAATGTTATGCTGCAGATAATTCTCCAGTTTGATTTGAGCCGTTTCAAAAACTTTGGCGCCAAAGTCGGGAGCCGGGCCGTTCACCGGAAGCATCAGGATATGCAAAGCATTCAGAAACCTGTTTTTAACCACTCTTTCGACGCCGGAATCCTGCCGTTCTTCTGCAGCGAACATCTTACGGAGTTTTAAGGCTTCCTGCAAAATTTCCGGTATTTTAATTTCTTCGGGAATGATAAAATAATGATGTTTTCTGGCCGCAATCCCGTATTCTTCGCGTGAAGAAAACATTGAAATCGGCAATGCCAAAATTAAGCCGATGGTAATCGGCAGCATCCACCAGAACAGGCCGTGCGCATATTTCCAGACAATCAGGGAGGTGACAATTCCCAAAATCATGTGCCAGCGGTGCCGTTGCCAGGCTTCGGCAAGTGAAGTTCCTGTCTCGTCGCGGTTTTGCGTTTTCCAGCCCGCATCGTTTCCGGCAAAGATATCAAAAACAAATTTGCTTTGAAACATCATCATAATCGGCGCTGACAGAGCGCTGAAAAGAATCTCGCTCAAAACGCTTTTAATGGCGCCGAAAACACCGCCGATTTCAGAGGCTTTATTTTGCCGGAGATAAATTATCAGGCCGAGAAACTTGGGAAAAATCAGCATAAAAATCGAAAAAACAAACAAACTGATTACCCCGATCTGATCAAAAATCGGCCAGGTCGGAAACAGCGTGTAAGTTGTCGGAAAATATTCCGGCGGAAAAATATTCCGTCCCAGCGCCGCCGATAAGCCGACCAATAAAAAGCCAAGCCACAGCGGCGAAGACAGATAAGACATAATGCCGATAATAAAGTGAATGCGGCTGACCGGGTGCAGCCCCTTGGAAAACAATATTTTTATATGCTGCATATTGCCCTGGCACCAGCGGCGGTCGCGAATGGCAAAGTCAATCATGGACGGCGGGCATTCTTCGTAGCTTCCTTTAAGTTCCGGCAGCAGCCAGGCCTGCCAGCCGCCGCGGCGGATCAGCGCCGCTTCGACAAAATCATGGCTCAAAATATGCCCGCCGAACGGAGCGCGTCCGGATAAAACCGGCAGTTTGCAGCAGTCCATAAAGGCCTTAACCCGGATAATGGCGTTATGCCCCCAGTAATTGCTGTCGCCGACCTGCCAATACGCCAGCCCTGCCGAAACAATCGGTCCGTAAACCTTGCCGGCAAACTGTTGGATTCTGGCAAACAGGGAATTGCGGTTAATGCACATCGGCGGCGCCTGAATAATACCGGTCTGTTTATTGGTTTCCATTAATAAGGTCATTGTCAGCATGGTCTGGCCGGTTAACAGGCTGTCGGCATCAAGAACAATCATAAAATCATAGAAAGCTCCCCATTTTTGGCAGAAATCCTCAATATTGCCGCTTTTCCGGGCCACATTTATCGGCCGGCGCCGATAATACATATTCATATCCGCCGGCATCATCTGCCGCGTTTTCATCCAGGTTTCTTCTTCTTCAATCCAGACTTTGGGATTTGTCGTATCGCTTAAAACAAAAATATCGTAAAATCTCTGTTGTCCGGTCTTCTCCAGGCTTTTAGCCATGGCCAGAAGGTTTGCAAACACGCTCTGGGGCGATTCGTTATAAACCGGCATTAAAATTGCGGTTCGCGATACCGGCTGCCGGTTTGGATCCGGCCATATGATTCCGGGAATCTTCCGGCCTCTGAGCAGCTCGGTGAAGCCGAAAATACTGGACCAGAAAAACAGCGCAATCCAGCCGAAAGTCAGCATAAACAGCACAATCATTAAAAAGGCCGTCAGCAGAGATGCGTCGCTGGGAATTACGGTCATCCATTTCAGCGTCGCCAGCAGGGTGCTGAGGCCGGTCAAACCAAAAGCTTTAATACGTCTGTTGCGGATTTGCCGCGGAGAAATCGGGATTATTTTTTCGCTCATTTCTTTTTTCTGCCGGAATGAATTGGTTCAATTTTTTGCGGAGTCATCTCCGTATATTTGCACGGCGGGGCATTGGTAACGGCACAGGCCCGCATCTGAGCGGTCAGCTCGGACGGAAGCTTGAAGCTTTTTAAACCGTATGACGTGCATTTTTCCGCGCCCCGGCACAGGATAAAACAAAGTTTAAACTGAGCCAGCAGCTGCTCGTCGTCAAGCCGGGAATTTATAAAAATTTTCCGCGCCGTTTTCAATAAAAAACCGTCAACAAAAGCCAGCAGATCCTCACCGCTGCCGCATCTGACTTTTTGCAAATTGCCGGTAACGGCGCTGACAACCGCCGCCAGCTTGTCGTCGCAAAAACCGAAACTTTTCAGATAAGCGGCGATAATATCTTCCCGGCTTTGTATTTTTATGGTAACCATTGATAGCTCCATATTTCTGAAATTTTTTTGCCTTTTTTGACAACTGCGGCCCGAAGTTCAGAAGTCTTGCCGTTGGGAATAAAGTCAATATAGGCGGTCAGCCCCTTAGTAACCGGATTATACATCAGATGCTTTCCGGCAATTTCGCCTTCGGTCGCCGAAACTTCCAGCTCAGCGATTCCCTGTTCGACTTCATCGGCCATATTCAGAATATCAAAATCAATGACAAATTTACGCTTTTGCGTTTCCAACATTCCCGAAACGCCGCCGATACCGGTATAAGTTGCGGTAATGTCGCCGGGAATTTTTTCGACCGGCAGTTTCGTAAACCAGAAAAGCCTGTATTGATAATGCAGTTCCTGCATGGGTTTGGCTTTTTCTTTGGGAACCCAATAAGCGACGACATTATCATGAATTTCCTGCAGTGACGGAATTTCAACCAGTTCGACCCAGCCTTTTCCCCACTCGCCGAGCGGTTCGACCCAAACGCTTGGACGTTGTTCGTAATCTGCCTCAAAGTCCAGATAATGCGCCGGATTGCGGTCACGCTGCAAAAGACCGAAACCTTGGGGATTCCTGTCAACAAAAGCGCTGATTCGCAAATGTCTGGAATTATCAAGCGGCCGCCACAACCATTCGCCGCTGCCGTTTAAAACCAGCAGACCGTCACTGTCATGAACTTCAGGACGGTGGTCGTCAAATTTGTTTTTGGTGTTTTCTCCGAACAAATACATTGAAGTCAACGGGGCAATCCCGAGCTTTTGAATTTCTTTTCGCGGATACAGGGTCATGTCAACGTCAATGACAGTGTTTTCTCCCGGCGTAATGGTAAAAGTATAGGCTCCGGCGGCGCTGGGGCTGTCTAAAAGCGCATAAACAACGATATTTTCATTTTTACGTTTGGGGCGGACTATCCAAAATTCCCGGAAAATCGGAAATTCTTCGCCGGTCTGAACAGCTGTGTCAATCGCCAGTCCTCTTGCGGAAAGCCCGTATTTCTGATTTTTGCCCAAAGCCCGGAAATAACTGGCGCCGAGAAAAGAAATTAACTCGTCATAATAGTCATTATTAAGCGGCGTATGTAAACGAAAACCGGCATATCCCAGATCTGCAAACTGACGGGCATCAAGTTTGTTTTTGCCGTAGTCAAAATATGTCGGAGAATATTTTAACGGCCGGCTCTTGCCGTTAATAACCTCATTCAGCGGAACAGTGGTCTGAAATAAAGAACCCGGGTGAAAAAACTGAATCTCAAACGGCAGCTTTTTACCGTACCACGGGCCGTTTTCCCGGCTGAAACGGATGTCGCGGTACCGGTCATAATCAAGAACGGCCAGCTCTTTGGGGAGTTTGTCCGCCGGCGCGACATAAGGAGCCTGCGCCAGAGTTTTGGCCATCTGTTGCAGAATGTCTTTGTTAAATTCTTTGTCTTGAAGAGTCAGAGCCTGCGCCAGCTGATCTTGGCGGTAATCCAGATATAAATCTGCAGCGGCTTTAATTCCCCAGATAAGCAAGGCAGCAGCGGCAATCCATAAGATTATGCGGTAGCGGTTAAGCATTTTCATAAAATTCTTCCCTCTAATCTGAATATCCATAGCATAAAAAAACATTTTTCGGACGAAGTCAAGAATTGTATTTTGCGATTAAGGGAAGAAAAGGCTGCAAAATAATTTTGCAGCCTTAAGAATAAATTAGTCAGTCATGGCGTCATGAGCTTTGGTGGCGCCGTCTTTGGTTGCCTGCCAGGCATTGCCGCTTACTTCCTTGGTTTTATCCCAGGCTTTCCCGGCGCCTTCTTTTGTCGCCTCCCAGGCATCGCCGGACTTTTCGGCAATGGCGTCACCGGCATTGGCAGCACCTTCTTTGGTGGCTTCCCAGGCGTTGCCGCTTACTTCCTTGGTTTTGTCCCAGGCTTTTCCGGCGCCTTCTTTTGTTGCATCCCAGGCATCACCGGACTTTTCGGCAATAGCGTCACCGGCATTGGCAGCGCCTTCTTTGGTGGCTTCCCAGGCATTGCTGCCGGCTTCCTTGGTTTTATCCCAGGCACTGTTGTTTACATTATTTTCAACCATTTTAATTTCTCCTTTTTGTGAATTAAGAGCATTTTGCGAATTATTGGTTTGTATTTCGGCATTTTGAGCCGGAATAACGGCAGGGTTAACCGCAGTGTCATTATTGCTGAAGAACATTTCTTTTCCGGTCAGCAAAACCACAACTGCCAAAACAACGTAGAAGATATATTTCATTGTCGGATTCATTAAAAATCTCCTTTGCAGTTATTACCTCTAAAATGTAAGATTGGCGGGTTTTGTTTCAATTAACACTTTGTTTAATCGACTTTAGGTTAAACAAAGCATCCGCCGAGAGAAACGGTTCTTCTCGCAAAACGGTTATAAAAGGTGCAAAAGACAAAGATATGGGATGAGTTTGTAAAACTTCTAAAAACCTTCTTCCTTATAAGGACGGTTCATTAATCCTTCCATGGCGGTTTTTATTGATAAATTGCTGAACAATACTTTGTTTATCATCTCGCAAATCGGCATTTCAATACCCAGTTCGTGCGCGCGCTTTATCACTGCTTTGGCAGTCGGAAGCCCTTCGACCGTACGGGTATTTTCTTCAATCGGTTTCCGAGCGCCGCCGCAAACGCCGATTTCATAGCCGAAGCTGAAATTGCGCGACTGAGAACAGCTTGCGGTCAAAACCAAATCGCCCAGACCGCACATGCCCATCATAGTGCTGAGTGTTCCGCCCAAGGCTTTGGAAAGGCGTGTCATTTCATTTAAGCCGCGCGTAATCAGAGCCGCCCGGGCGCCGTCGCCGAGACCGGCGCCTTCAACAATGCCGGAAGCAATCGCAATGACGTTTTTCACGCTGCCGCCGATTTGCGGCGAAATCATATCTGCGGTTATATAAGGGCGGAAGTAAGGCGTTGCAAGCATATTGGTTAAACCTGCGGCAATGCCTTCCTTAGCGCAGGCAATGGTGACGGAAGCAAGTTTTTGCCGGGCGATGTCAACGGCAAATCCAGGCCCGGATAAAATGGCGATTGTGGCTTGAGGAACTTCTTCTTCGGCAACTTCGGACAGCATTTTACCGGTTCCGACTTCGATTCCTTTGGCGCACAGAACAATAATCGTATCTTTTTTTATAAAAGGTTTCATCAATTGTAAGGCTGAACGCGTTGCCTGAGCCGATGTCGTTAGAAGAACCGTATCCGAAAAAGCAAAAATTTCACTGATATCGGGAGTTGCTTTAATGGCGTCGGGCAGGGGGATGTTGGGCAGACACTTTTTATTGATATGTTTCTGATTAACGGAATCTACCACTTCTTGTTTACGATCCCAGCACAAAACTTCATTTCCGGCGCGGGCGGCCGTCAAAGCCAGTGCCGTTCCGAAAATTCCCGTTCCGATGACGCCGATTTTTTTCATGGAGAGCCTCCTTGGAAGATAAACT
>CALXTG010000144.1 GCA_944391355.1 uncultured Alphaproteobacteria bacterium | reverse complement strand
GCCTTCGCCTTCGTTTATTTCAAAAGCGTATCCGTGGTTAGTCAGCGCATTGGCCAGCGCTTTTTCCGAAATATCCCAGACTTCGTCCGAACCGATACGTTTTTCCGGGCGGGTCGAAAGATAAATTTTGACATCTTCAAAACCGAAGTCTTTATAAATATCGAGAATCAGTTTCAAAGTGCTGATGCTCTCTTCTTCCATCTGTTCGGGCGTGCAGAAGATATGCGCGTCGTCCTGCGTAAATTCGCGGACGCGCATTAAACCCATCAGCGAACCGCTGGCTTCATAGCGGTTGACTTTGCCGAATTCGGCCATGCGCAGCGGCAGGTCGCGGTAAGATTTAATGCCCTGATTATAAACCAGCAGACTGCCGGGGCAGTTCATCGGCTTAATGCAGAACCATTTTTTATCTTCGGTCTGTCCCGAATAGTTATGCGCGCCGTATTTTTCCCAGTGGCCGGAAGTCTCCCACAGGCAGCGGTCCATAACCCGCGGCGTCGAAACTTCGATATAGCCGTTCTGTTCCTGGCGTTTGCGCATATATTCAATCAGGCGGCGGTAAATCTTGTAGCCTTTGTCATGCCAGAAAACCGCACCCGGCGCATATTCGGGCTCAAAATGGAACAGATCCATATCTTTGCCGAGCTTGCGGTGGTCGCGTTTGGCGGCTTCTTCAAGCATGGTCAGATATGCGTCGGGTTCCTTTTTTGTCGGCCAGGCGGTGGCGTAAATACGCTGCAGCATTTCATTGTTGGACTCGCCGCGCCAGTAAGCGCCGGCAACTTTCATCAGTTTGAAAGCGTCGCCGATTTTGCCGGTTGACGGCACGTGCGGCCCGCGGCACAAATCCATGAAGTTTCCCTGTTTATACATGGTAATCGTTTCGCTTTCCGGCAGGTCTTCAATAATTTCGGCCTTATAATGCTCGCCGATATCTTTGAAATGTTTAATCGCGTCTTCGCGTTTCCAGACCGAGCGTTCGACTTTTTCGTCGCGTTTGACAATCTCATGCATTTTGGCTTCGATTTTGGCAAAATCTTCGGTCGTAAAGGGTTCTTTGCGGGCGAAGTCATAATAAAAGCCGTTTTCAATCGAAGGCCCGATCGTGACCTGAACATCTTTCCACAGTTCCTGAATGGCTTCGGCCATCAGGTGCGAGCAGGAATGGCGCAGTATATCCAAACCCTCTTTGTCCTTAGCGGTGATGATGGTAACGGTTGCGTCGGTTGTGATGGGAGTGCTAAGGTCTTGGGTTTTTCCGTTTACGGTAACGGCCAAAGCAGCTTTGGCCAGACTGGGACTTATTTTTTCAGCGATGTCAAATCCGTTGACCCCGCTTTCCATCTCGAGAATACTGCCGTCAGGCAATTTAATCGCAACCATTTTTAAATTTCCTTCATATTTTTAGTTATTTACCGTTCACAAGTTCCTTGTAAACAGCGATAGTTTTATCACACATAATTTCTTTTGTAAAATTATCTCTTACATTTTTGATTGCCGCTTTGGAGATTTTTTCTTTTTCCTTGGCGGACAGATTCAACGCCCAATCCAGCGCATCGGCCAAAGACTGCGCGTCATTGCTGACAAAGAGCTTTCCAGTTACGCCGTCAACCACGGTTTCAAGCGAACCGCCGATATTCGAGGCAACCACGATTTTGCCCATTGCCTGCCCTTCAACGGAAATGCGGCCGAATGCTTCGGGCTCGATTGCCGTTGACAGAACGACGTCCGACACCATCATCAGAGCCGGCGTGTCGTTATAGATACCGAAAAAGCCGAGCCGGTCCATAAGATTATATTTCTCGGCCAGACTTTTCAGATGATTCAAATAATCATACCGCCCCTGTTCGGCGCCGGTAATGATACAGTAATAATCTTTATGCTTCATCTTGGAAAGGGCTTCGACCAGAAGGTGCTGGCCTTTCCAATGCGTAATCCGCCCCGGCAGCAGCAGAACCGGTTTGTCGTCGGGAATGTTATAATCGCGGATTTTGTTAATCATTCTTTCCTGCGAAACATTTTCCGGGCTGAATTTGTCAAGATCGACACAGCGGTGTACCAGGCGGATGTTTTTCTCGTCAATTTTATAATTTTTCAGCATATGCTGTCTGATGTGATTGGAAATCGCAATCACTTTTTCGCCGTAGGTCATTACCCGGTTATAGAGTTTTTTGATTCCCCAGGGGCCGAGGCCGTAAGTACCGTGGAACGTCGTCATAAAATGAACGCCGGCTCTTTTGGCCGCCCAATAGGCGCTCCAGGCCGGAGCGCGCGAGCGGGCGTGAACGATGTTTATGCCGTTGTCGCGGATATATTGTTCGAGTTTTCTGGCATTATCGCGCATGACAAAAATATTTTTGCTTTTCAGCGGCAGTTTTAAATGCGGCACTTTAATTTTCGCCAGCTCGCCTTCCATGCGTCCGCCCTGCGAAGCAACAAAATTTTTAATGCCGTTTTTCGTCAGCCCCGAGGCGATTTCAACGGTGCCGAGTTCTACGCCGCCGGTTTCCAATTCGGGCAGCACTTGCAGGACGACAGGTTCTTTTTCTTTGCTTTTTGCCATTTTATTGTTACAATCCTCAAATCTTTTTGTTAGCTAAGGTGACATTATGCCAAAATACACATACAAATCGCAATTTACAACGGAATTTGAATTCAGCCAAGCAAAATCTGCAAAAACTCCCCGATTTACCGTTATTTATATTCACGGATTATGCGGAGACCCCTGGGGAAGCAAACCTGACACGGTCAAAAACTGGTGCGAAGAACAAGGAATCGGCTTCTTTCGATTCGAAATGGCCGGGCACGGTTCGGATAAAGAAAATTTTGAAAAGGCCGATATAAACATCTGGAAAGAACAGGTTTTGGAAATTATCGACACGCTGACCGAGGGCAATATTGTTATGTGCGGCGTTTCGATGGGCGGCTGGCTGTCGCTGCTGGCGGCCATTCACCGGCCGCAGCGGGTCAAAGGCGTTTTGGCGATGGCGCCGGGAGCCGATTTTACCAAAATTGTCTATGAAAAAGCTTTATCCGATTCGCAGAAACAGCAGCTGGAAACGGAAGGAAAGATCGCCTTTCCGCGGGATAATTTTACTTATACCTTTACCCGACAGCTGATTGAAAGCGGGAACCAAAACTGTATCCTCGACCGCGAAATTCCGATTGAATGTCCGGTGCAGCTGCTGCACGGCATGAAAGACAGCAGCGTTCCCTGGGAGGTTTCACCTTTGATTGCCGACAAAATCAGCGGAAAAAACGTCGGAATTAAACTGCTTAAAAATGCCACTCACCGCCTCAATGACGAAACCTCGCTCAGCGAGCTGCGCGTCGCGCTGGACAACCTGCTGCGGCAGATGAGCCTCTGAGAAACAGCGAAACAATCACAATATCAACCGCGCAGACAGATAACTGCGGCGGAAAGCCGGCTGTATCAGTAAAAAAGACAATCCTGTAAAAACAAACCCTTAATTACAGCAAAAATATTTAAAGAAATAATCCCCAAATTTATCCCCAAGATTTTCTGCGGGAATCCGCCGCGGATTCCGTCGCCTTAAGAAAACCGACTGTCTTCGCACCGAGAACAAAAGAAGAACAGTTAATAAATTACTAAATATTCCCATTGATTCCCAAAAAATCCCATGTTATACCATAAGCAATAAAGCAATTTTATTCTGAGGGACAGGGCATTGAGAAAAACTTTTCTCTTTATGGACACCATCATTAACAAGGTTGACGCCAAAGGACGCGTCTCCCTGCCCTCCGACTACCGCGCCATTGTCAAAGAAACTTCCAGCGAAATTGTCTGCTACCGCAGCCTGACTTCTCCCTGCATTGAAGGATGCCTGGAAGATTTGCTCGACAAACTGGCGGCCGATATGGAAAATTCTCTGGACTTTTTTTCTCAGGAACAGGACGATCTGACCAACCTGATATTCGGCGATGCCAAAAGACTGCCGTTTGACAGCACCGGCCGCATTATGCTGTCGGATAAACTTCTGCAGCATGCAGGCATTACCGACAGCGCCGTTTTTGTCGGCAAAGGCCGCAAATTTCAGATTTGGAATCCGGAAAACTGGCAGGCGGAAGAAAAACGGATTCGCGCCGAAGTATTAAAAAAACGGCCGAGCCTGAAAACCGCCGGGGAGGATAAATAATGCTCCCGCAAAGTTATGAAAAACATTTTCCGGTCATGTTGCAGGAAGTTTTGCTTGCTCTGGCGCCCGAGGACGGAAAAGTTTATGTCGACGCCACTTTCGGCAACGGCGGATACAGCGAGGCGCTGTTAAAAGCCGCCGACTGCAAGGTTATTGCCCTTGACCGCGATCCCGGCGTTGCGGCGCGGGTCGAAGAAATGAAAAAACTGTACGGAAACCGGTTTGATTTTTATGCCGGACAGTTCGGTAATTTTGCCGAGCTGGTTAACCGGCCGGTTGACGGCGCCGTCTTTGACATCGGCGTTTCCTCCATGCAGCTTGACGAAGCCCGGCGCGGTTTTTCGTTCAGCAAAGACGCCCCGCTGGATATGCGGATGTCACAAAAAGGCATTTCGGCGGCCGATATTGTTAATAACAGCGATGAAAAAGAGCTGGCAGATATTATTTATAAATACGGCGAGGAAAGAAAATCGCGGCAGATTGCCCGGCGGATTATTGAAGCCCGCAAAAACGCGCCGATTGAAACGACCAAGCAGCTCGCCGAAATTATTTATACGGTTATTCATAAAAAATTTAATGAAATCGATCCGGCGACCCGCACTTTTCAGGCTTTGCGGATTGCCGTCAACAACGAACTCGACGAATTGGAAAAAGGTTTGGCCGGAGCTTCAGCCTTGCTGGCTCCCTCCGGAAGACTGGCGGTTGTGACGTTTCATTCGCTGGAAGACCGGATTGTCAAAAACTTTTTCAATAAAAATTCCGGCAAAGGCAAAGGGGTTTCCCGCTATATGCCGGAGTTGCCCAACCATGACGACGTTATCTTCGCAGAATGTTCGAAGGCAATAGCGCCGAGCGCGGAAGAATGCGAACTTAACAAACGCTCCCGATCGGCAAAACTGCGTTACGCCGTTAAGAAGTCAACCCAAAGCTAAACCCAGAAAGGAAAAGCGATGAACAGTACCAAAACAGCAGCATTAATTCTCTGGGCAGCCCTGCCCTGCCTGCTCGGCTTCGGGATTCTGGTTATGAAAAACCAGGTTCAAACGCTGGAAAGACAACTGGTCAGCATCAATCGCGACATTCAGGAAGACATTAAAACCATTCATGTCCTCAAGGCGGAATGGAGTCATTTGAATTCGCCGGCCCGCTTGAGAAAACTGGCTTTGAAACATATTTCTTTAAATCCGGTCAGAGCTGAACAAATTATTAACTATTCTGCGTTACCATTCGAATATGAAAACAACGACGCGAATCGCCGTTTGTTGGCGCAACAGAACATAGCCGGTTATGCCGAGCATAATAAAAACCTGAAAAAACTGGTCAAAGCTCAGCGTTAACCCTCAAGTAAAAGGTCAGAAGCAGAATGTTGGGAAAGTATTTTTCCAAAGGCAAAAAAGAAGACTTTTACCTTCCCGGCGAGGAAATTAAGATCGGTAAAAGTATTCGGAACTACACGCGTGAGAGAGACCCGCTCTCCACCTGCAAAAATCGTCTTGCTCTGGCCGCCATGGGGTTTCTGGCGGTATATCTGGTTTTGACCGTGCGGCTGTTTGATGTCTGCATTTCCGGAGACTATGTCGCCCGGCGCGAAGACGCTCAGGCCGCGCAGATTAAAATCATGACCTCGAATCCGATTAAACGCGCCGATATTCTTGACCGCAACGGCACCATTCTCGCAACATCGCTGCCGACGGTTAACCTTTATGCCAATCCGGGAAAAATCTTTAATCCGAAAAAAACCGCCGCCGCCCTGAGCCGGATTCTGCCCGAGTTAAAATATGAGTCAATTTACCGCAAACTGACCAGCAACAGCAAATTTGTTTATATTAAACGCAATCTGACGCCCTCCCAGCAATATCAGATTAATTATCTCGGCGTGCCGGGACTGGAATTTGAAAACGGCGAAAAACGCATTTATCCGCATAAAAATCTGTTTGCCCATATCCTCGGCAGCACCAATATTGATAATGTCGGGGTTTCGGGGATTGAAAAAGAACTCAACGACCGCCTGACAGAGTCGGATATTCCGCTGCGGCTGACAATCGATGCCGGGGTTCAGGATACAATCCGGATTCATCTGGCCGAAGCGGTCAAAAAATTTAATGCAGTCGGCGCTACCGCTATTTTAATGGATACCAACAGCAGTGAAATTATTGCCATGGTTTCGCTGCCCGATTTTGACCCCAATAAACCAATCAACCCCTCCTCCAAGGCTTTGTTTAATATGGCGACCAAAGGCGTCTATGAACCCGGTTCGGTTTTAAAAATCTTTAATACCGCCATGTCGCTTGACAGCGGAAAAGTACGGGTTGCCGATAAATTTGACGCAACCGAGCCCCTGAAACTCAAATATGACACAATTAAAGACTACCGCGGCGAAAACCGCTGGCTGTCGGTTCCCGAGATTTTGGTTTATTCTTCTAACATCGGTTCGGCACGCATGGCTTTGAAAGTCGGCGGTGGCGAACAAAAAGACTTTATGGAAAAAATCGGCTTCTTTGACGAACTGAATATCGAAGTGGCCGAAAAAGGACGGCCGATTAAACCGCACAGCTGGCATGAAGGCACCATTGCCACCGTGGCTTTCGGCTACGGGTTGGCCGTTACGCCCCTGCATGTGGTTACGGCCTTTTCGGCGGTTGTCAACGGCGGCGTTTATCATCAGCCGACTTTGCTGAAACGCGCGCAAAAAGATGACGGCAAACGTATTATTTCTTATAACACTTCAAAATCCATGCGCGATCTGCTGCGGCTGGTTGTTGTAGAGGGATCGGGAAAAAGAGCAAATATCATGGGTTATGAAGTGGCCGGCAAAACCGGTACGGCACAAAAACTTTCCGATGACGGCAAATATGTCAATAAAAAAGTCCGGACAACCTTTGTGGCTACTTTTCCGGTCTCTAATCCGCGCTATTCTCTGCTGTTGATGATGGACGAGCCCAAAGCCACTAAAGAAACCTGGGGATTTGTCACCTCGGGGTGGAATACGGTTCCGACCGCGGGAAAACTGATCGCCGATCTGGCGCCGCAGCTGAATGTCAAAGCCAATTACGACCTTGATGAACTGCGCCGCAACCGCATTATTGAAGCGGCTTACTAGTTCTTAGGCTGTTTTTTTACAAAATCCTTTCGGTTTTTATGAATATCACACCCAAAAATAATGTTTTTGGTTGCTCATTCTCTTAAACCCTGCTATAATAATTTGTGTGGTGAATTATTTTTAAAGAGTGGTCAATTATGAGCAAATTAATCAAATGCTTAGCAGTTGCCCTTATTCTGTTGTCAGGAATTACGGCTGCTAATGCCGCAGTAGGCGGTAGTTATTCAAAAAACAGTTTAACAATCAATCTGTCTGATTCTCCCGGTTACCAGCTGGCCAAATCCTATTGGCTGGGCGGGGCGGATATCGACCTGGGCTTTAAGGGCGACGACGACGCAACCGTCTGCCAGAGCAGAGGCTATACGACCGGCAGCTGCGGCACAAATCAGGAAATCGTTTCTTACTGCGGCGCGGGCAATCAATATCACCGCTGCGGCTGTAATGACCGTATCTACAGATATGACGACATTACCTGCGGCCGGGATGCTTATCCTGATATGTCTGAAGAATATGTCTGCAAGACCAGTTCTTCGGGAAGCGGCAAGAGCGACCGCTGTATCTGTTATGCCGACGACCAACGCTGGATAGACGGCAGCTGTGTTTTTTACTGCTCTCAGGACAGCCATTGCGCCGATGATGAAATCTGCATTACGTCGACCGGCCAATGCGAGTTTAAGGATTGTGAAATCTACGGCTGTGACGGCGGCCAGGTCTGTTATAACCATTACTGCGAAGTTCCGAACTGTGTC
>CALXTG010000143.1 GCA_944391355.1 uncultured Alphaproteobacteria bacterium | reverse complement strand
AGGGGTCTGGTAAAACCACGACTTCTGCCAAAATCGCCAAGCTTCTTAAAGAAAAACACAAGAAAAAAGTATTATTGGTTTCTCTGGATATCTATCGTCCCGCCGCTCAGGAACAATTGGCGCAGCTGGCCGCCCGGATAGAGGTCGCTTCTTTGCCGGTAATTAAAGGCGAACTTCCGGCCGCAACGACCCGCCGTGCCTTGGATACAGCTCGTAAAGGCGGTTTTGATGCCGTTATTCTCGACTCTGCCGGCCGTCTGCATATTGACGAAGCCCTGATGAATGAAGTGGTCGAAGTCAAAAAGATTGCCAATCCGGTCGAAACCTTGCTGCTTGCCGATGCCATGATCGGTCAGGATGCCTGTACGGTAGCCAAAGAGTTTAACGAAAAAGTCGGCGTTACCGGAATTATTCTGACCCGTATCGACGGTTCGTCCCGCGCCGGCGCCGCTTTATCAATGAAGATGGTAGCCGGTGTTCCGATTAAGTTTCTCGGAACCGGTGAAAAGCTTGACGAATTTGAAGAGTTTCACCCTGACCGTCTCGCCGGACGGATTTTAGGGCAGGGGGATGTTGTTTCATTGGTTGAAAAGGCCATTGAAAATGTTGATCATCAGGAAGCCGAAAAAATGGCTCGGAAGATGATGAAAGGCAAATTTGATTTGGAAGATATGCTTTCCCAGCTGCGGCAGATGCAAAAGCTCGGCAGTCTGGGCAGCCTTCTCGGTATGATGCCGGGGCTTTCCAAATTTAAAGACCAGATTGAACAGGCCGGCGGCGACAGTCTGGTTAAAAAACAAGAGGCGATTATTCTTTCGATGACCAAAGCCGAAAGAAGAAATCCCGATATCATCAAGGCCTCGCGCAAAAAACGCATTGCGGCGGGGTCGGGTGTCGAAGTTCACGAAGTTAACAAGCTGCTTAAATCTTATGAGCAGATGTCAACGATGATGAAGAGAATGGGAAAGATGGGCGGTATGGGCGCTCTGGCTTCCCGGTTTATGCAAAAAAGTCCGCAGGGCGGGATGAATAATCTGCTCGGCGGAATGGGTAATAAATTTCCGTTTTAGCCATAAGGCGGAAGTTTTAATGTTAATCTAACTTATTGAAGGAAGGATAAAAAAATGGCAGTACGTATCAGACTATCTCGCGGTGGTTCGAAAAAACGTCCGTTTTACCGTGTTGTAGCTGCAGATCAGAGATCTCCCCGCGACGGTAAATTTTTGGAAAAACTCGGTACTTATAATCCGATGTTGCCCAAAGATCATGCCGATCGTTTTCTGGTAAATGAAGAAAGAGTAAAATATTGGTTGTCCAACGGTGCCCAGCCGACCGAAAGAATGCAGAAAATGCTTTCTCAGCTCGGTTTGTGCGCTGCGCCGAAAATTAACGAACAGCCCAAAAAATCTGCTCCCAAAGCCAAAGCTGTTGAAAGAGCTAATGAAAAGGCTGCTAAAGCCGCTGCTGCTGCCGAAGCTGCCGCTGCTCCTGCTGAAACTCCCGCCGAGGAAGCTTCTGCCGAATAATTCCGGGCCAGGTCTTAGGAATATTTTGTTATTTTTGTGCTAACCCGAAAGAGTAACCGATGGATAAAGAAAAGAGAGTTTGTTTAGGCGTAATAGTCGGTGTTCACGGCATCAAAGGCGAAGTTAAAGTCAAAAGCTTTACCGAATATGCCGAAGATATTGACAGCTACGGACCTCTGGAAGACAAGTCCGGCTCTCGGAAATTTACCGTCAAAGTTACCGGGCATTCCAAAGAATTATTAAGGGTCAAAGTTAAAGGAACAGATGACCGTAATCAGGCTGAAGCGCTTATCGGAACCGAACTTTATGTTGACCGCGATGTATTGCCGGAGCTTGAGAGCGAAGATGAATTTTATCAGGCCGATTTAATCGGGCTGGATGTAAAATTGACTGACGGTTCATCAGTTGCCGAGGTCGCCGGTATTTATAATTTCGGCGCCGGAGAACTGCTGGAAATCAGGCTGAAATCAACCGGCCGTCTGGAAATGATTCCTTTCACCAAGGCTTATGTTCCCGAAGTTAATTTGGAAGAGGGTTTTATTATTGTCGAATCTGTTTTCTTAAAATTCGCCCCAGAAGATGAGGCCGAGAATGAAGGTTAAGGTTTTTACCATTTTTCCCGATATGTTTCCGGGATTTTTGGGATATTCTTTAACCGGGCGCGCCTTATCGGACGGATTATGGTCGCTGGAAGCCGTAGATATCCGCGACTATGCTTTTGATAAGCATGGGTCGGTAGACGATACGCCGACCGGGGGCGGAGCCGGAATGGTTATGCGGCCCGATGTTTTGGCTAATGCCTTAAAAGCGCATTACCGGGGCGGACGCTTAATAAATATGTCGCCGCGCGGCGTTCCTTTAACTCAGCAGCTGGTCAGGGAATTGTCTCAGGAAGATGATTTGACCGTAATCTGCAGCCGTTTTGAAGGAATTGACCAGCGGGTTCTCGACAGCTGGCATGCCGAAGATATCAGCATCGGGGATTATATATTAACCGGCGGAGAACAGGCGGCGCAAATTATGCTCGATGCGGTGGTTCGCCTCATTCCCGGAGTTCTGGGCAACAGCGAATCAACGCAGGAAGAAAGTTTTGAAAACGGTCTTTTGGAGCATCCGCAATATACCAAGCCTCAGGTTTGGGAAGGTCAGGCGGTTCCGGAGGTTTTGATGAGCGGGCATCATCATAACATTGCCAAATGGCGCCGGGAACAGTCTGAAATAATAACAAAATGCCGACGTCCTGATTTATGGAAAAAATATCTTGATTCTAAACGGGTTTAGGTATATAGATTAGAAAATTTTTACAAAGGGTAAAACTGATGAACATTATTGAAAATATTGAAAAAGAGCAGATTGCTAAGCTCACCGAAGGTAAAGACCTTCCCAGTTTCAAACCTGGTGATACCTTGAAAGTTCACACCAAAGTTAAAGAAGGTGACCGCGAACGTATTCAGGTTTATGAAGGTGTTTGCATTGCTCGTAAAAACGATGGCTTAAATTCTTCTTTCACGGTCAGAAAAATTTCTTTCGGTGAAGGCGTAGAGCGTGTATTCCCGCTTTATTCTCCGAATGTTGCCAAAATTGAAGTATCGCGTATCGGTAAAGTCCGCCGCGCCAAATTATACTTCCTGCGCGCATTGCGTGGTCGTTCGGCTCGTATTGCCGACGATTTGACAGCGGCAGCCAAAGCTAAAGAAGAAGAGAAATAAGCTTTCTCGCAGCAATTTAGCCGGGGCGGTTTAACTTCCCCGGCTTTTTTGTGTTATTTTATTGAAAGGAACAAATTTTTGTACAATTACGCCGAAGACAATAAAATTGATCTCATTGAACGTGAAGTTGCCGAGCTTTTCGCGGAGTTTGACTGCGGCTTATATATAAGCATGGGTCAAGCCGAACTTGCCTCGGAATTTAACAATTTTGCAGCTTATGAAAAATACGACCGGCAGCAGATATCTTCGATACCCGAAGTTCTTTGTGCTTGGTATGCCGATGAAAAAAAGCAGTATAAAAATATTGATAATTTTCTGGAGGTTAATAAACTTAGCGATTTTCTGTCTGAGAAAGATTTTATTTCGGTAATTAACCGGCGTTCTTTGCTGCCGATGTATTTTCTGCCTTTGCTTAAAGAAAAACTCTCCTTTAATATTGGAGTGAATAAGCTTGCTGAGTTAAATCGCCAGCATTATTTGGATAATCGCTGGCTTAAGCCGCTTAAAATGGATGAAATAAAGATTGTTGCTGAGCTGAAACAAATAAGAACAGCAAAGAAGCAGCAGCGAATTGCCGAATTAAAAAAATGGCGTAAAACGTATGAGCAGGAACACGCAGAAAGAATTAAAGCCTATAAACAGCAGTATTTTCAGGAGCATAAGCAGGAAATCACAGAGCGAACCCGGCTTTTTTACGAAGCAAATCCGGAAAAACGAAAAGAAATTTTGAAAAAATACCAATTGACGCATACTGCAGAAATTGCAGAGATTAAGAAACGTTACTATGAAAAACATAAAGCTGAATTGGCGGAAAAGGCTAAAATCTGGCGGGAAAATAATCCAGAAAAGGTGCAGGAAACTTCCCGGCGCAATTATGCGCAAAACCGCGACAAACGCCGGGAACAGAATAAAGAATGGATAAAAAACAACCCCGAAGCCAGACAACGGCAAAAAGCCCGTTATTATGCCGCTCACGCAGCGGAAATCGCCGCTAAAGAAGCCCGGCGCCGCAATAAAAAGCGTTTTCAGACCAAGACCGGGTCTAAAATTCTTGGGTTGTTGCAGGGAATTATCCAAACCCGTTCATAATTAGAAGCCGATAGCGATTTCAGTTGCAATCTGTCTGATTTATTATTACTTTATAACTAATTTTAAAGATACAAACATAAGAAAGGTTGGATATGAAAAAAATTGCAGTCGTCGGCGTATTGGAAACAACCGGTCGCGAAATTTTAAGTTTTTTGGAAGAAGATAACTTCCCCGCTAAAAATTTACTGGCTCTTGATCATAAAGCGCCGCTGGGAACCCAGGTTTCTTACGGAGAAGATGTTGACTTGGATGTCTTTAATCTTGATGATTTTGATTTCAGCGGCGTTGATGCGGTGATTTTTGCCACGCCGTCCGCTGTTTCCAAAAAATATGTCGCCAAGGCTCTGGCCGCGAAAGTCAAAGTCATTGATTGTTCCGATGCGTTTGTCTCTGACAGCGATGTCCCTTTGATTGTGGCCGGGTTAAACGATTCTTTGCTCGATTCGGCGGCCAAGGGGCTGGTTGCCGTTCCGTCTCCCGAAGCAACTCAGCTCTTAATGCCGCTGCAGGCGATTCATGCCCGATATGATATCCGCCGGATTGTTTGTTCGACTTATACTTCTGCTTCCGTTTACGGCAAAGAAGCCATGGACGAGCTTTTTTCTCAGACTCGTAAAATCTATATGAATGACACTTTGGTTGATGATCAGAAAGTTTTCGGCAAGCAGATTGCTTTTAACGTAATTCCCCAGGTCGGGGAATTTATCGGTGACGAAACCTCCTGCGAATGGTCATTAAATGCCGAAACCAAAAAGGTTCTCGGCGGCGATGTCAAAGTTCATGCCAATTGCGCGGTGGTTCCGGCTTTCATCGGCAGCGCCCAATATGTTAATATCGAATGTGCAAAAGATATTGATGTTGATGAGGTTAAAGCATTGATGCAAAAAACCAAGGGGCTGATTGTTTTTGACAAACAGGTTGACGGCGGCTATGTCAGCCTGACCGATGTTCAGGGCGAAAATGACATTTATATCAGCCGTCTTCGTCAGGACGCATCGGTTGAAAACGGTATCAGCTTTTGGAGCGTGGCAGATAATCTGCGTGCCGGAACCGCAAAAAATGCTTTTAATCTGCTAAAATTATGGCTGCAAAAATAATTCTGTGACGGGAGAGTTTCCGATGCGCAAATTTTTAAGTCTTGTTCTGCTGACAGTTTTTTGTTTCAGCGCCGCTGCGGCGTATGCGGAACCTGATACCCGGGCGATTGCCGACAGCAATGTCAATTACAGTCTTATCAGCAAAAAGCTGCTGAGCATTGAAAAATTGCTGAAAAAAGGCCAGCTGACGCCTGAAGAGGTATCTGAAACCGTAACTTATGTCGGAGAAACCCGGACCGCTTTGCAGGAAGCCAAAAGAACGGTTGAACATGATTTAAAATTTGCCCAAAAGAGAATTGAGGCTTTGGGAGAGGAGCCCAAAGACGGCAAAAAAGAACTGCCGGTCATTGCTCAGAAACGCAAGGAGTTTAATAATGAACTGGCCTATTTGCGCGGTAAAATTGCCGAAGCCGATATCCTGCTGACCAAGCTTGATGAAATCGAGAATCTGATTTTAAATGTCCGCAATCAGGCCTTGCTCGGTAATCTGCTGATACGTCAGGCGCCGTTGATTTATCCTTCGACATTGTTTATTGATACTAAATTATTTGTACAGTTTGGTTACGATATTATCAAATCGCCGGTAACATGGTATCAGAATCTTGACAAAGACGGCAGGGAGTATGTCCGCGCTAATCTGGTGCCTTTCGGCTTGATAGCCTTTATTTCGCTGTGGCTGGGAATTTTTCTGCGTTTATGGATAATGCGCCGCTTTGGCTACCGGAAAGAAATTGAGCATCCGCGCTATGGCAAAAAGGTTTTGGCCGCAATCGCCGTTGCGGTTGCTTACGGGGTTATCCCCGCAACAATTATAGGCGGCTTTCTGTTATGGATGACCGGCACCAAGATAATGACCGCCGGATTCTTCGGTATAATCGTCAACAGCTTTTTATTTTATGCTCTGGTTATGATTCTGGCGCGTGCCGTCTCCCGGGTTGTGCTGGCTCCTTATAACCCGGCTTGGCGTTTGGTTAATTTCAGTGATGAAAAAGCCAGACATGTCGCCAAAGCCTTTTATTACAGCATCTTGTTGATCGGTATCTTTGAGTATCTGCTGTATGTAGCCAAATCTGCCGCTTATGCTCCTGAGCTTCTGGCCTATTTAATGACGCTGGCCAGCGGAGTCAAAGCTTTTTGCATTATTCTGATAACCAAGCGGCTGTTATGGGATGATCTTGCCGAAAAAGAAGATGACGAAGAATGCGGCGAAGAAGAGGAAGAAGACAGTCAGGCAGATTTTGCTTTTAAAGTAATGTTCTTCATATCGCTGTTTGCCGCGGGGGCTTTCGCTGTTTCTCTGTTCGGATATCCCTATTTATCGGCTTATATCCTGAATAATTTTATTCTGACCAACATCCTTATCGGCATTTTTATCATTCTGCGTAAATCCATTGATGAACTGCTTCATCGTCTGTTGCTGATGCGCTTTTGGGTGCGTACTTTCAAAATGCGCCGCAGGATTCTAAGCAAAATTGATTTCTGGTCGGGCTTGATTATTGACCCGTTGCTGATTATCGCCGCATTATTCGGTATCTTGTCTTTGTGGGGCGTTTCGACGGATATTTTGCGCCAGACATTATACAAGCTTTTATTTGGCTTTAAGGTCGGCGGAGTTAATATTTCCCTGATCGCGATTGTTACCGGCATAATCGTCTTTTTTGCCGGCTTGGGGATTGTTCGTGCTCTGAGACGGCGCTTAATGAATAATGTCCTTTCAAAAATGGATATTGATGACGGAACCAAGCATTCTCTGGCCTCGGGCTTCGGTTTCCTCGGGATTATCATTGCCGCGCTGCTGGCAGTGGCGGTCATGGGCGGCAGTTTAACTAATCTTGCGCTGATTGCCGGTGCTTTATCATTAGGTATTGGTCTTGGTTTGCAGAATATCGTCAATAACTTTGTTTCGGGCATAATCCTTTTGTTTGAGCGTCCGATACGAGTCGGCGATTGGGTTATTGTCAACGGTCAGGAAGGTGTCGTTAAACAGATAAATATCCGGGCCACCGAAATCGAAACCTGGAAGAAAGCCAGCGTTATTATTCCCAATGCCGATATCTTGTCAAATACGGTAACAAATCTGACCCATGATGACAAATGGGGCAGAATTGAGATTGCGGTCGGTGTTGCTTACGGCAGCGATATTGACCAAGTCAAAGCGATTCTTTTGGAAGTTGCCGAGATGCACAAACGGGTGTTGAAAAAACCGTCGCCTTATGTGATTTTTGCCAAGTTCGGCGATTCGAGCCTTGATTTTGAATTACGGTGTTATACGGCGGATATTATGAATGGTCTGAGCCTGGCAAGTGATTTACGCAGTGAAATTTACCGTCGTTTTAATGCTGCCGGAATAGAAATAGCTTTCCCGCAGCGCGTTGTACATATGATTAATGAAACGACGGTTGCCAAATATCAGCGCCGCGATAAGAAAAAATGAGAAAATATTTAAATAAGGGTTGCAAATTTTTTAAGTTTGTATATAAAACATTTTGCATACCGTTGCCGCTTTAGCTCAGTTGGTAGAGCAACGCATTCGTAATGCGTGGGTCGGGTGTTCGAGTCACCCAAGCGGCACCATAACACAACAGCCCCTTTATGGGGCTGTTGTGTTATGGTATCTATTGAAGCTGGACTCGAACACGAGAGTGCTGATGCCGACAGAAAAGTGACTTAACGTCACTTTTCGTTGCATCAGGTGTAGACTTGTTAATGAGCAGAAGAGCGACAGCGAAGGGAGCGAATGTTACAAGTCAAACTTACGAGTCACCCAAGCGGCACCATAACACAACAGCCCCTTTATGGGGCTGTTGTGTTATGGTATCTATTGAAGCTGGACTTGAACACCCAGAGGGGTGTTTGACTACCAGGCGCAGGCAGACGGGAGTATGCCGGCAGGCGAAGCCTGGCGCCGCAGAGGCAACTCAAGCGAAGCGCCGAGTAGTCACCCAAGCATTTTGTTTTAAACAGATTCGCACATAAACGCTTATTTATTTTTTATGCTGAATAACGGAATAAAACCGAATAAATAAATCTTTAATTTTGATTTTTTGTTTTTGCTTCTCAAAAAAGGAATAATGTCAAAAAGCTTCAGTGAAAAATTTTTCGGTTTTTCGGCTTCTTGTTTGTGAAAGCGAGCTGACAGAAGTTTTTGACAATAAATTTCTTCCCAAGGCTTGAGCTTCATATCTTTCATAACATGAAGCAGGACATCCTCCAGCATGCAGTCATACATCGGATTCACCTCGTGCGACATAGAATTGGGACGCACCACATAGCTGGATAATACCTTGTTGATATAGCCGCAGCGAAAATTTTTAGCCATCGGCAGCAACATTTGGGCATTTTGTCCGACCGGAGAAACATAGATATCGCGTTCGGGATTTACTTGTAAAAAAGCACTGCTTCTGACCATGCAAAAAGCCAATGCCGGCAAATTGCGCCCGGCAATCAAATCCTCAAAAAAATTATCCGTTCCGTCGGCAGGTAGGATTCTCTTGCAGATATGATAAGGTTCGTTAAGCTTGCCGACACGGACAAACTGGGTTTGAGCATAACAGAATCCGAACTGCGGATTATTTTCCAGAAAACCCGACATC
>CALXTG010000142.1 GCA_944391355.1 uncultured Alphaproteobacteria bacterium | reverse complement strand
CCCCTCTCGCTTGACATTCACACACCCGACCGGCCAAAGTCTATGCAATTTGCCAAAGTTTATTTTCTTCCCGACTGGAAAGACAAAGGCATGGCCTTTGACTCTGACGGTGATTGTTCCGCTTATCCCCTCTCTTATTGTAAAGGGTATAAAATCCCAGACCCGGCTTCTTACTGTCCCGGGAATTCTATCTTCTTTTCCCGCTGTATCTGTCCCGACAGTTTCATAAAATGCGAACTTCCCGCTTTCGGTTCCGGCGCTCAATGCGACGACAAATATTCGGTTTGCAGCGAGGATATCCCTCGTGCCTGTAAGCTCGAAAATCCCGACTATACCAATTCCTGTCCCGCCGGAACCAAACCCGATACTTCTAAAACCTGCTCTTATGACAGCAGTTATACCCTCTGCTGCAATACCTGCGCCACTTATCCGGAAAGCGAAGTTAAGGACGGTTATGAAATGGCCGGGAAATGTACCGATTGTGATGGAAATACACATTATCAGGTCAAGCCCCAAGACTGCGGATCGGGCTTTATGACTTGCGATAACGGCGGCGCTCCCGGCGCCAAAGAATGCAAATCCGGCGAACAAACCCTTTACTCAAGCTGCAAGCCGGATCAGGAAATTTGCCAACCCGGCTATATTGATGAAGAAAAATATTGGAACGGAGAATAATCATGAACAAAATTATTTTAACCTTGCTGCTGACAACCGTTTTTGCCCTCTCGGCCAACGCGCAAAACTGTGTCAATTCTTCCCGCTGCGACGAACTCGGCTATACCAAAACCACCACCGACTGCGCCGGTCTGGATACCCTTGTCTGTCCCTTTGATGAAAATAAGGTGTTCTGTGTCTTTTCCGAAAAAAGCTGTGAGGTCGGGGATATTCTTTATGAAAATAAAAAATGTTATGTAAAGGCTATTGACGGCAAAACGGCAATCGGTGTGGTCTTTAACACGGCCAAACGCTTAGCAATTGCCATGGAACAGATAGGTCCGAGTTGGGAACAGGGACGCAGATATGTAGATATCCCAACCCTGGAAAACTGCAGCTCTGCCACGACTGGCTGTGCACCGTCCGGCAAGACAAACACGGCAAAAATCATAGCCTACGGAAAAGAAAATGCTATCCAATACCCGGCTGCGGAATATTGCGGCAGTTACAGTACAGCGGGCACCAGCGAAGGAGATTGGTTTCTGCCCAGTCCTGCCGAACTTCTGTTATTGTCTGCAAGCTACAACACTGTTAACGAAACTTTTGCAATTCTGAAAATTCAGAATATCAGTCCAGGCGGCTATTATTGGTCATCTTCAGAACTCAACGGCAGCACGGCTTTTGCGCTTAATCCGAGTTCGGGAGCCGTCACTGAAGGAACCAAACATCTCAATTCCATTGTTCGCTGCGTTTTAGAGTATTAATTACTATCGGCAAAAAAAGCCCTCCGATTTGGAGGGCTTTCTTTTTGAAAAATCTTATTGATTAAGCTTTTTTCAAATTACCGGCCGACGTACGGCCTTTTTCGGTAATCAAATCATAAGAAACCTTATCGTTTTCGTTCAGATATCTCAAACCGGCCTTTTCAACTGCCGAAATATGGACGAACACATCTTCGCCGCCTGCATCGGGAGTAATAAAACCAAAACCTTTTTTCGTGTTAAACCATTTAACTGTACCTGTTGACATAATCTTTTCCTTTTCAAAACAGGTTAATACAAATGAGACTTTGTCTCTGCTCAATAACTATGGTGTGGGATAATCTGTTTCGAAAGCTAAACAATCAGAAAAAATTACTCTTTGACACCAGAGTTATAATCTATATATACGCTCATTAAATTAAATAGCAAGCTAAAACGGCTTACCGATCAAATAATTTATTAATATCACTGATTTTCAACTCGATATAAGTCGGCCGACCGTGATTACATTGACCGGCATGAGGTGTTTTTTCCATATCGCGCAGCAAGCGGTTCATCTCATCAAGATTCAGACGTCGCCCTGCCCGAACCGAACCGTGACAGGCCATAGTCGCACAAACCAGATGCAGCTTCTCGCTCAAAACATACTCTTTGCCCCACTCGGCCATTTCCTCAGCCAGATCCGTTATCAGGGCTTTAACATCACAATCGCCGAGCAGCGCCGGAGTCTCGCGGACAATAATCGCGCTCGGTCCGAATTCTTCAACCGCCAGACCAAATTTGGCTAATTCCTCAGCCGCTTCCAAAAGGCGCGTCTTATCGCTCAGGCTCAGATCGACCACCTCGGGAATCAATAACATTTGTGAAGCCGCTTTTCCTTTTCCCAGATTCTCTTTCATTTTTTCCATGACAATTCGTTCATGCGCGGCATGCTGATCGGTAATGATAATAGCATCTTCCGACTGCGAAATAATATAAGTATCCAAAAATTGGGCTTTTGCCAATCCCAAAGGACCGACTGTCGCCGTATCTTCAGGCAGATATTCCCGCTCCGGTTCGGCCTTAACCGAAAAATTTCTTTCCAATTCCGGTAAAACCGCCTGGCGCCGGCTTCCGCCGCCGTAACTGCCCTGATACTGAAAACCGCGCTGCGGCAAAACCGGCTCGCCCAAATCAGCCCGCGGCGGCATATTGTCAAAATCGGGAATTTTATCCTGCACAATATCAGCCAGACTCAATGTACTGGAAGTTCTGCCCGACCCCTCATTTAAGGCATGGCGAATAGCGCTGACCAACAAACCGCGCACCAGCGCATTATCATAAAAACGCACTTCGGCTTTTGCCGGATGCACATTGACATCGACATAAGCCGGATCAATATCAAAAAACAACGCGCACATCGGATAGCGATTGGCCGCCAGAACATCCTGATAAGCGCCTTTAATTGCGCCGAGCAGCAGTTTATCCCTGACCGGCCGGTTATTGACAAACAGATACTGCGACAAAGAATTGGCTTTGTTCAGCGTCGGCAGGCTGACATAACCGCTGATACGCAAATTCTCCCGTTGAGCATCAATCAACAGCGAGTTTTCTCCGAACTCACGCCCCATAACTTCCGATAAGCGCTTCAGCCGGGCATCAAACAAATCCCCCGGCTGAGCCTGTAAGGCGATTTTCTTCTTACCGTCATCATTCAGATAAAATGCAATCTGCGGATTCGCCAGCGCAATCCGATTAACGATATCTACACATTGCCCGGTTTCTCCCTGTGCGGTTTTCAAGAACTTAAGCCGCGCCGGCGTGGCATAAAACAAATCGCGTACCTCAATCCGGGTTCCCTGCTGTGCGGCAGCCGGAACCGGGGCAGACTTTTCTCCGCCGTTTACTTCAATTTTCCAGGCATTTTCGCTCTCTTTAGCTCGAGAAACGATGGTTACCCTGGCCACCGAAGCAATCGACGGCAGAGCTTCTCCGCGAAACCCCAGAAAATTAATATTAAACAGATTATCGTCCGGCAGCTTGGATGTCGCATGCCTTTCAACCGCGAGCTCCAATTCTTCCTTGCTCATTCCCTTGCCGTTATCGGTGATAATCATCAGGCTTTTCCCGCCGTCAACCAGATTAATTTCTATAGAAGTCGCTCCGGCGTCAATGGCATTTTCAACCAGCTCCTTAATGACCGAAGCCGGCCGCTCGACCACTTCGCCGGCGGCAATTTGATTAACCAGATTATTCGGCAGAATACGGATTGTCATTGCTTACTTTCTCAGTTTTTTAATATAAGATATTAAGGCCGTCGTCGAACTGTCATGACGGATACCGCTTGCATTGTTTTCCAACTCCGGCAGAATGCTGAGCGCCATCTGTTTGCCGAGTTCAACACCGAACTGGTCGAAAGAATCAATATTCCAGATAACGCCCTGTACAAATACCTTATGTTCATACATGGCAATCAGCATTCCCAAAGAATAAGGATCAATTTTTTTCAAAACAATCGTATTCGACGGCCGGTTTCCTTCAAAGCTCTTAAATTTCTTAAGAAAATTAACTGTTTCTTTTGATTTTCCTGCCGCAGTCATTTCCGCGGCGGCTTCCCGAACCGTCTTGCCGCGCATCAGCGCTTCGCTCTGCGCCAGCACATTGGCAACCAAAATCTCATGATGTTCGCCGATCTCATTATGCGAAATCGCCGGAATAATGAAATCTATCGGCACCATCTCCGTTCCCTGATGAATCAGCTGGAAAAAAGAATGCTGCACGTTCGTCCCGGCGCCGCCGAACAAAACCGGTGCCGTAGCATATTTAACATATTCATTATCAACGCTGACAAACTTGCCGTTGCTTTCCATATCCAGCTGCTGCAGATAAGCCGGAACATATTGCAGATACTGATCATAAGGCACCACCGCATAGCGGTGACAATCAAAAAAGTTATTATACCAGACACCGAGCAAGCCGAGAATCACCGGAATATTATGCTCAAATTCGCTGTGATAAAAATGCTGGTCCATCGCATAAGCCCCGTCGAGCATTTTTTCAAAATTATCCATACCGACGGCAATGGCTATTGATAAGCCGATCGCCGACCACATTGAATAGCGGCCGCCGACAAAATCCCAAAATTCAAACATATTCTCGGGATTAATGCCAAACTTCCGAACCTCGGCTTCATTAGTAGAGAGCGCCACAAAATGCTTGGCAACCGCATGTTCGCCCAAAGCATCGACTAGCCATTTGCGGCAGGTACGCGCATTGGTCAAGGTTTCAATCGTTGTAAAAGTCTTCGAAGCAACAATAAACAATGTCTCTTCGGGGTCTATTTTTCCCAGAACCTCGGCGCAGGCCGTCCCGTCAATATTAGAGATAAAATAGCAATTAATATCTTTTGCCCAATATTTGCGCAAGGCTTCGGTTGCCATCACCGGCCCCAGATCCGACCCACCGATTCCGATATTGACAATATTGGTCAGCTTTTTCCCGGTCTGCCCTTTAAAGGTTCCCAAACGCACGGCTTCGGAAAATTTACGCATTTTTGCCAAAACCTCGTTAATCTTAGGCATAACATTTTCGCCGTCAACATAAATCGGCGTATTGGTGCGATTACGCAGGGCAATATGCAAAACCGGACGGTTCTCGGTAACATTAATCTTCTCGCCGGCAAACATTGCTTTGATTTTATCCTCAAGCCGGCATTCCCGCGCCAGATTAAACAAAAATTTCATTGTCCGGTCGTTTATACGGTTTTTGGAATAATCAACCCGCATATTCTCCAGCTGCAGCGTATATTTGTCGGCTCGGCTGTCATCTTCGGCAAACATATCGCGCATTTGCGTTTTCTTCATGGTTTTATAATGTCCGTCGAGCTTTTTCCAGGCTCTGGTTTTATTAACCGCTATATTCATCTTTCCACTCCTTACTTGAAATTTCCGATGTTAACCGTGACCGTTTCATCAGCGAAATAAGTCGCGGCCGCCTTGTTGACTTCCTCAAGGCTGACAGATTCTATATAATCATTGCGTTTCCGTAAAAAATCCGCTCCGAGATTATCTTTTTGCATCATCACCAGCATCTGCGAAATATCGTCAATCGCGGCAAATCGCAGGTTATACGAGGCAATCAGATAATCTTTGGCCTGCTGCAGCTCAGCCTGGCTGGCGCCCTCGGCAGCAAATTTTTGCCTTTCGGCAGCAACCAGCTTGCTGACGGCGGCAAAATTCTCCGGCGTGGTTGAAAAACTGCCGACAACCAAATTTGACTTGTCCTGCATACCCAAACCGCTGGAAATGCTGTAAACCAGCCCCTCTTTTTCCCTGACAGCCTGAGCAAGCCGCGAATTCAACCCCGCGCCGCCATATATATAATTGGCCACATACAACGGGTAAAAATCGGCTGAACTGCGAGATGTCCCGCGGGAAGCCGACAATGAAATCGTCTGTCCCGTTTTCCGGTCAATATTGCGGCTGCGGTTATCAAAATTCACTTCGGCATCGCGCACAAAATTAACCCGGGCTTTTTCCGGAAGCTCACCGAAGACCTGAAGCAAAACCTGCTTTAACTCTTCGGCATTAATATCTCCGGCAACGCCAATGATCAAATTGCTCTGCGCCAGACGATTCGCCATCATCTGCCGCAGATCATCTGCTTTAAAACCGTCAACCGCGGCCGCATTTCCCAAAGGATTACGCCCGTAAGAATGAATTCCGTACAATTCTTCATTAAAAACCAGGCTCAGCTCCGATGCCGGATGTTCCGTCTGTTTCTGCCGGGCCAGTCTGAACTCTGATTTGGTTCTCTGCATATCCTTATCGTCAAAACGCGGTTTTTGCAGAACCAGCTTCAAAAGTTCATAAGCTTTGGCGGCATTTTCTTTAGTCGTCACCAGCCGTCCGCCAAAATCATCGCTGCCAGCCGAAAAACTGAGACCGATGGCATAATCTTCCAATTCTTCTTTAAACTGTTGGGCGGTATAATTTCCGGCGCCGTCTTTTAACATCGCCGCCGTAAACTTGGCCAGCCCTTCTTTACCGGACGGATCCGCCGCCGCTCCGGCGCCTTTAAATATAAAATCGACACTGATAATCGGATTCGTCTTATCCTCAAGCAGATAAGCCTTCAACTTTCCGTCCAAAGCAGCGACTTCCTTTACTTCTCCGCCGAACCGACGCCCCTGCAGCACCGAATTATCAACCAGTTTCTGCGGGTTAAACCCTTGCTGCCGATAAAGATAGACCGCGCCGGAAATAACCGACGCAATCAGCAGCAACCATAGAATCAGGCTGTAATCCGTTTTTTTCTTATGATAAATTCTGCGGCGCATTATTTACGACCTCCCAACGGTTCAAGAATACCGGTTACCTGCGGGGCATGCTGCAGCATTTCTGCCGCGGCGGCCTTTACGCCGCCGACCGTCACTTTTTCAATACCGGCGTCATAATTTTCAATCTCCGCCTTACTCAGGCCGACCGTTGCCAAACTTCCGGCAATATAAGCCGCATCGGCCGGATTATCCTGCAGATAAACCAGACCCGCACGCATACGCCGTTTTATTTTCTCAAGTTTGCTTTCATCAAAATTTTTCACGGCTTCCGCTATGGCTCGGCGCAACTGTTCTTCCAGCTGTTGAGCGCTGACTCCGGCAGCCGGAACCGCATTAATCGAAAAAGTACCGTAACTGCGGGAAGCTTCATCATAAACAGCGCTGACCGCCAATGCTGCCTTCTGTTTGAGCACCAGATCCTTATAAAGAGCAGAAACCTCGCCGCCGCCCAAATATTTTGCCAAAACTGCCAGTTTATAAATATCGTCTTTATCCGTTCCCGCCGATGCGACGGCAAAATTCAGACTCAGACGCGGCGCGGCAATCCCCTGCAGTTTCATCTCCACGCGCGATTTAAAATCTGTTTTCAATTCGGGGAATTTTTTTCTTTCTCCGCTCGGCCGGGCTTTGACTTTCCCATAATATTTTGTTGCCAGCTGTCTGGCCGTTGAACCGTCAATGTCTCCCGACAATACTAAAACGGCATTCGCCGGCGCATAATAACGGCGATAAAAATCTTCGGCATCTTCCTGCCGCAGCCCGCTTATTTCTTCGGGCATACCCGTAATCGGCCGTCCGTAAGGATGATCCTGCCACAAAACCCGCCGAACCGCCTCATTAAAATAGGCGGCCGGATTATTTTCCACAACCTGCTGACGCTCCTGAAAAACAATATCTCTTTCCAAAGCAAAATGTTCGGGCAGAATTTGCAGATTCTGCATCCGATCCGCTTCCAGATACATTGCCAGTTCCAAGCGGCTGATATCAAGCAGCTGATGATAGGCGGTAAAATCCTGCGCGGTAAAGGCATTGCTTTCCGCCCCGTTTTGTTCCAATATCTCATTCAGGCGGTTACCCGGAATTTCCTCGGTACCGCGAAACATCAGATGTTCCAGCAGATGAGCTGCCCCGCCCTTCCCGGGCTGTTCATCCATACTCCCGGCATTATACCAGACCATATGCTTGACAATCGGCGCCTTATGATTGGGAATCACCAAAACGCGCAGACCGTTATCCAGATAAAAATCATCAATATCAAATAATTTAGCCTCTGCCGGACTGCAAAGCAGAAAAAACAGGGCTGCCGCCAACCGTAATTTATTCATTTATCTGCTTTAACTCGGCATTGATGACTTCTTTAATATCATCACGGTTTTCTTCAATATTGATTTTTTCCATCAATACCTTTTCTCCCGGCGTCAGGCCTTCGGTTTTAACCTCAATATCAACCGGCTGAATTTCGGCAACCGGCCGCAGGTCATATTCCGGCGGCAGCGACAAAGGCGCCCGGGCAGCGACCATAAATTCATTGGGCGCATTGCGCACCAGTCCCCACTTTTCTTTACTTTCGCGGCTGCAGGCGCTCAGACTGCACACTGCTCCGGCAAATAATAAGGCAAAAGCAATTTTCTTCATCATTTTTTCTCTTCCTTCTCCGTTTTAACAGCGATACTGTAAACAATAATCATCACGGCGCCGATACAGATAAAACTGTCCGCGACATTAAACGCCGGCCAATGATGAACACCGATATGAAAGTCCAAAAAATCAAATACGGCGCCGAGCCGGACACGGTCAATGACATTTCCGAGCGCCCCGCCGATAATCATGCCCAGAGCCGCCTGCATATAGCGGTTTTTCTCATGGCGCAGCCAGTTAAACAAAAAACCGACAATTGTCAGCGCCAACAGCGACAAGACCAAAATTCCGACCCAGCCCCAGTCATTGAACATCGAGAAACTGACGCCGGTATTCCAGGCCTTGACCAAATTAAAAAAAGAAGTGTAGATAATAAAACTTTTTTCGGCCAGAACATCATTCAATATCCAATATTTGCTGGCCTGATCAAGCAGCAAAACCGCGGCGGCAATTCCTAATCCCCAAAGCACGTACATAGTCTCCGTAAAATAAACAATATAACTTATGCCTTATTATAAGCAAAAATTCGCATATAAAAAGCATTATATTACATATATGCATAATCTTTTAGAAAAGAAGAAGCTTGGCCAGGCCGAGAAAAACAAAAAATCCGCCCGAATCGGTAATGGCAATCAGAAAAACTCCCGAAGAAACCGCCGGATCAACCTTTAACTTATTTAAAGTCAGAGGAATCAATATCCCCGCCAGACTGGCCAGTGTCAGATTAGTCAGCATGGCAATCCCGATAATCAGGCTGAGCTTCATTTGTTCGGGAAACCACAAATGTGTTACCAAAGCCACTAAACCGGCAAAAATCACCCCGTTCATTAATCCGACGCAAAATTCCTTAAAAATCATGCGCAGCGTATTCCGTGACGTCAGCTCCTTGGTCGCCAGCGCCCGCACGACAACCGCCAAAGTCTGATTTCCCGTCGTGCCGCCCATTGAGGCCACAATCGGCATTAATACCGCCAGAGTCGAAACCTGGGCGATAATCGTCTGGAACCCCTGCACCACCGAAGCGGCGATAAATGTTGCAAACAGATTGGTAAACAGCCAAATCCAGCGTGATTTAAAAATTTCTCCGACCGACTTATAAACATCGCCCTCATCGGCACCGGAAAGATACATAATATCCTCAGACGCTTCTTCATGAATAACATGGACAACATCATCAATCGTAATTACCCCGACCAGACGCCCGTTATTATCCACGACCATTGCCGACATCCAGCCGTATTCCCGGAACATATGCGCCACTTCTTCCTGATCCGTGTAGACATCGACCGGCGTGATTTCTCCGTCCATTATATCGCGAAGCCTTTGATCCGGTTTAGCCCGAACCAACTTATCCAACGCGATTTCACCGGTCGGCAGATACTGTGAATCAGTCAGAAAAATATCATAAAAATCTTCGGGCAGATTCTGCCCCTTCAACAAATACTCTTTTGCTTCCTTAACCGTCCAGTCATCAGGCATGCTGACAAAATCACGGGCCATGATACGGCCGGCGGAATCTTCGGGATAAGACAGCGATGACGTAACCTGAGACTTTAATTCGGGATCCAACTGGGAAATAATCGTCCGCTGCTCGTCATCATCCAAATGTTCAAGCAGTTCAACCGCTTCATCGGAATCAAGTTCGTTAACGATATGCACAATCTGGTCTTCGTCCAGACTGTCCATAACCTGTTCCTGAACAACATCGTTTAATTCGGGAAAAACTTCCGGATTGATTTTATCGCCGAGAATTTCAACCAGCTGACGCCGCTGCGGTAAAGTCAGAGCTTCAATAAGTTTGGCAAGGTCATACTCGTCCAATCCCTCAACAATTTTGCGAATATGAATATCATCGCCTTCCTCCAAGGCGATAATGACCGAATTTACCATTTTCGGCCCCAAGCCCAAAACCGGCTGCATATGCTGCTCTTTTTTCTGATGTTTTTTGAGATGAGGCAGGGATCTATGTTTTTTTATCTTTTTTTTCACCTTTCTCTCCTCTCTGTTACAACAAATAAAACCTGCTTGTTTTTTAACCTTTTATCACCTTATCCAAAAGCTAAAAATAAAAATATGCACAGAAACCGAAATTAAAACTGCGAAACAAAAACTCCTTTTTCAAAGAAATCTTCTTCGCTCGGTATATTTATGGCACAATATATTTGAAAATCAAAATTTATTTTTATAACATCAATAAAATGATAGATTACACAAAGGAATGAAATAATGCATAGCTACCTTACAGAAGAAACAATCAATAACAAAACATTTATAAAGCAAATTTTAAGTTCTGCAAATAAAGTAGGTGGTGTCGGAGAAATTAAAAAATTAATTGGAGGTTCAAAATCCTATGCTTTTAGCGTAAATGACTATGTTGTGCGATTTCCTAAAGCAGAAATAATTTGGCAGTCCATGCAAAGAGAAAAACAAATTATTGATGCAATTTATCCATTTCTACCTGATAAATATATTCAAAAAATTCATAAAATTGAACTAATTGATAGCTCTTACCCTTTTTCTATAACTGCAAAATTTAACGGTAAAATTTGTGATAATCGTGAAAATACAAGTGAAGTTATAAATATTCGCACTCTTTCCGCCGCACAATTAAATAAATTAACAAAAAATATTGCCGAATTTTTTGTTCTATTACACTCAATTGATTATACAAAACTAAATATCCCTCCAGCAAATGAAACAATAGATAATTGGAATGTTACTGAAAAAAATGATTTTGATTATCCTATCATAAGACAAGCTCTATTAAAATATAGTAATAATCAAATCGATTTAGACTCCTATAAAATCAAAAACTTTAATAATACTCACGCATTGTGCCATAATGACTTAAGCGGCAGTAATTTGTTACTAAATTTAAACAAAGATGATGTCTTAGAAGGTATTATTGATTTTGCAAATGCTATGGTCATACCCAAATATCTAGATTTTATCCCGCTTTATAAAATGAAACGCAGGCTAGCTGTTAATGTTCTAGAAAAATATAATGCAATAGCCGACAACAAAATCGAACAAATACAACTTGATTATACAATACTTTCTTACATCGGCTTTGGTTTATCGAAAACCAAAGAAGCACCGAGTCCGTATTTCTTAAAATTATTAAAATGGTTTCTAGAGGACTAAATGGAAAAAGCTGATATTTGCTTAGATAAATATAATTTACCGTTTGAAACGCAAAATGCCGTCTTATTATATGGCGGCAGTCGCTCCCAAGCCTATCTTACCGGGGAGATAATTATCCGTATTCCCACCCAAGATAAATTCTTAGTCGAACAAAAACGAGAAGCGGACATTTCTCAGATAATACAAAATAATATTTTTCCTAAATTTAAAGATAAAATCCCCTCCATTGTTTTTACGGGACAATGCAGCTATCACAAACAAATAAAAGGAAATTTACTGAATAAAGTATTTCACACTTTAACAATTAATGAAAAAAAATGTTTAGCCAAAGACATCGCTGAATTATTATTTGCCATTCACTCTATCCCGACAGATAAATTTGATACAATAAATAAGGAATATAACAAAACCTGTCGTAATGAAAACAAAACAATATCAGCAGATTTTGACTATGAAATAGCTAAGCGACATATACTTGACTGCTCCAACAATACATTAAATTTAGATAATTTTAAAACCGATATTCCTACAAATAATTTAGTTCTATGTCACAATGATTTACATACAGAAAATATCATAGTTAATGAAAATAATAAACTGTCAGGTTTTATTGATTTCGGGGAAGCTGGTATAAATCCTTCTATAACCGATTTTTTCCATTTATATCGCATAGAAGGAAAATTTTCCCGAAACATTATTAATGAGTATAATAAAATATCTAACAATTCAATAAGCCTATCGGCAGCAGATTATCAATTCTTAAGCAATACCGGTTACCATTTAGAAAAAAGAAAAGAACGATCATCCTTCGTGTTAGAAGTACAAAAAGTATTAAAAAATTTTTTATAGCATTTTTATTTATAAATACAACTTATCAAAGATCTTTGACGTCATAGGCTTCTCCGCACCATAAAAAAGCTCCCGAAAGGAAGACAACTTTACCGGTGCGGCTAAGAATTGGGAGGAAAAAATCAACCGATGTTGATTTTTTCTGAAGCAATCGTTG
>CALXTG010000141.1 GCA_944391355.1 uncultured Alphaproteobacteria bacterium | reverse complement strand
CATCGACAATCTGACCGGTCTGCAGGGTTGTTCCTTCCTGAACCAGAAACGGCATACCGTCTTTATTAATCAGCTTGGCTGCCAGTTTTCCGCCCTGGCCGCGGATTTCCATAATGACGTAGACATCATTGAGACGGACTTCGTCTTCTTTCTGTTCGGCGGCGGCCGCGTTTGCCGCTTCGGCAAACGGGTTGGTTTTCTCTTCGGCTTCAAGACGGGCTTTCAGAATTGAAATCTGCGTCTGCAGGCTGGCTTTTTCACGCTGATAACGTTCCTTGGCTTCCATGGCGGTTTTCGTTGCCTGGTCGGATGCTTCCGTCAATACGGCCATTTTCTTTTTAACGTTTTCGATAAACTCTTTGTTCTCTTTCTTCAGCTGAGAAATCTGGTCGTAAACTTTGGCATTGTTTTCAATCCATTTCTGATTGTCGGCCAGCATTTTGTTTTTATAATTATTCAAAAGCTTTTCCTGGCGCAGTTTTTCATAAGCCATATCCAGTTCTCTGAGCTTTTGCCGTTCTTCAAGAACCTGCTTTTCCTGTTCTCTCTCTTTTTCGGCCAGTTTCAGTTTCTGCTCGGCGCTGCGGTTTTCTTCTTCTTCCAGTGCTTTCCGGCGCTGTGCCTGCAAAGCTTCAATTTCATTTTTTACCTTTTCGCGTCTCAGTTCCAAGGTCAGAATCGCCGTCTGTTTTTCCAGATCGGACATCTGCGAAAAGACCTCGTCATCCATAGCGTCAAAAATCTGCGTATCAAGCGGATTCGGCGCCGGTTGGTTATCTGTTTCGCTGACGCTGACTTCCGCTTCTTCAATCATCGGAACTTTGGGACGGAAAGTCGGTGCCGGAGCATTGCCGTCCGGGGAAGGCAGGGCAATCGGCCCGCCGGCATTCTGCGGCATATCGCCGGTTTTGGGAACAATTTCGCCTGTTTTAGGAACGATGCCGCCGGTCTTCGGTGCAATATCGCCGGTCTTCGGAACTATCTTTCCCGGCTGTGCGGGCGCGCCGGCCGGAGGCGTAATCATGCCGCCCTGAGCAGCCGCCGGTGCCGGCAGTTCAATGCTGTCGGGAATTTCCGGGCTGTTAATGGACAATCCCAGTTCGTCATTAATATCAGTCGCGCCGCCGTTATCATCTTCCAGACTGAGAACGCCCTGTGCCTGTGCGACAGAAACGGAAGATAACCCCAGAACGGCTGCGGCGGCTAAGCTCCATAAAATATTTTTTAAATCATAACGCATAGATTGTCCCCTCGTAATCCCAGAGCTTTTGCTCGGTTCTGTATATTATACTTTTAATCTCAAGTCCTGAAAATTTTGTTAACAAATTACTCCATACCACCGGATTATAAGTTGATGTAAACTTAAATCCTACCATCGGATAAACTTTTCCGTTCGGCGATGTATAAGTCGTATTGTACAGCGATACGGGCTGTCCGATGGCCTGAAACAGATCATTGAGCGTAATTTTCAGATCTGTAACGTTTTTAATCGGCGGTGAAGAAGCCTGCGGCAGGCGTCCCAGCGGAACCGTAGCGATAACGCTGTTGCCGTCATCGGCAACAGCCCGGCTGGCAAAGGTGACTTTTGATTGATTAAGCGCTTGGTTGATCCACGAAATCCGGCCGACCTGACGGGTCCAGCCGGTCACGATTCCGCCGGCCGTGCAGGTCATATCGCCGATTTTCCAGCCCGGCGGCATAATTCCCTGTAAAGCGATGACGCCGCCGCTGCATCTTTGCATCAATATCCGCGGCGAAACCATGCTCTCCCAAGGCTTGACCTCCGGCTTTGCTTCAATTTTCCGGACAATTTTCGGCTGGACGGGAACCACGACCGGCATTTTTTTGGGTCTGAAGAATATACCTGAAATAATATTTGAAATCAGCCAGAAACCGACAACCGCCGAAACTGCAATCAGCAGAATAAGTTTCGTGCCGCGCAGCGCTTTGATTTTCTGCAGCTTGGCCTTTGACCCCTTAGACAGCAGATTGCCGAGATCCGGATATTCCGTTTCTTCAATGCCCCATTCCGGCGGCGCGATTTTCCGCCCCCAGTCCGGAACCGCCAGCATTGACATAAACTGTTCTTTGGCTTCTTCCTCGTTGAAAAAGAGCATATCGCCGTCAGACAGAATAATATCATTACGGACGCAGGTGTACCACCAACCGTTTTCTACTTTATAAACCGCAATAAAAGAAGGCCGGTCTGACAAAGCCGTTGCCAAAGCGACGGCGGCAACCTGGGTTCCGGTTTTAAATCCTTCTTCCGAAACGCAGATACCGAATTGCGGCGCTTTGCCGGGCTTAATGCAAAATAAGTCCGCGCCTTCCAAAACGCCTTCAGAAGCTTCTCCGACCTCGGTATACGGGTCTTCCTGATTTTGCAGAGGCTGCCAGAAAAGGCTGGTCGCATACTGAGTGCCGTTCAGATCAAACCCGATACCCCAGGTGCGATTGTCCTTCTTTTCATATTCCTCGTCAATTAATTTAGCTTCTTCAAGCACTTGCTTTTCCTTCAGAGATTAGATGTTTCTCATTCTTGATTCCGGAGTCAGCGGCGATTCCAGAACTACCGGTGTCAGGATAATAACCAACACGCTGCGGCTCTTGGACGCGGTGGCAGATCCGCCGAGCAGCGAATTTTCGGCCGAACCGACGCCGGTTTTATCAGTATCGTTCTCAACTCGTTCATAACCGGTCAAAACCAGCGATTCACCCGATTTCAAAGCGACTTCCTGCGTAAATCCGCGTGATTCGATCTTCGGGTTCTGAATATATTGGCCGCTGTCTTGGCTGCCGAATTCGACTTTTTCAAGTTCAATCAGGTCAGACAAGGTCAGGTTAAACATCATCAAAATCCGGCCGTGTTCCAAAATGCGCGGCAGAATATCGAGCGTAAAGCCGGTTTCGATTTCTTCGGTTTCCGTCGAAATATCGTAATAATCGCCGTCGTTGCCGCTGTTGGTCTTGGTAATTTCCGAAATATAGTTTTGTTTCTTAATTACCTGAATCGGCGCCGGTTTATTATTCAGCGTGGTTACCGTGCCGCTGGTAACCATTGTCGTCGTTCCTTGGGTCGACAGAGCCTGAATAGCCGCGTTGGCCGTCCAGTTTCCGTTCAAAACCGCCATGGTCAGATTTTCGGTAACGGTTTCCGTACTGATGCCTGTTGCGCTGGCAACGCCGATTTTTGTAACTCCGTCGTCAAAAGCGGCGCTGAGGTTTAAGCCGTATTGATCGGAGTCATTAATGGAAACCTGCAAAACTTTAACGCTGACGGCAACCTGGCGCGACAGGCGGTTATTCTGCTCATTGACAAAGTTTGCGACTTTCTTAATATCCAGCGGCGTTGCGGTCAGAGAAATCGTGCCGTTGGATGAATCCATCGTCAGTTTTGCGTCTTTGTCAATCATTGAAGTAATCGACTTTTCGATATTCTCCCACAGCTCAACTTGCGCCGTGCTGTTCAGAGTCAGAGACGATGTGCCGCCCGATCCCTGAGCTGACCCGCCGACATTGACCGTCAGCGAAGGCTTGGTCGGCAGACTGTAAAGAACAAAGGTTCTGGTAATATATTTATAGAAATATATTTCTCTCTTTTCATATTTCCACCAGATGCCGAAACGGGAAGATATCTCGTCAAGAAATCCGCTTAAAGGGCCGCGGTAAGAAACCAGCATTTTATCCGGTTCGGTCCAGTCGGCGTTGATGCTTTCGACTGTCGGTTTGTTGGTCGCCGCATTTTTCAAAACCGTTTCTTCCAGCTGCGGAGCAAAGCGGATTTTCAACGAAGTTACCTTGTTCAGCATATCGCCGATTTCATAAAGCGTAATCGGCCGGTTGCTGACCAGCGTAATGGCGTCTTTCTCTTCGAGGTAGCTGGGAATAGGCTCGCCCTCGTATTCGATTTCGCTGGTGTCGCCCAGCCAGATATCGTTTTTGACCCGGATTGTATCTTCGGGGGCGATTTCCGTCGGTGCCTTGGCTTTTTCCTTAAGCTTTGTGGCCGCTTCGACTTCGCGTTCTATCGTCGCGTCCATGCTGGTCGACAGGGAGCAGGAGGCTGCCAAAACTGCAAATGCCAGACCCAGGGCTATTTTATGAATTTTATTAATATGCATTTTCATCCTCCATGGTCTCGACTACCAAGACGCGGTTACCTTTATAAAATGTAGCTACCGGAGCCGGCCGGGCTCTGGCAAAAGCGCGGATTAGTGCCGAGCTCACATCGGCAAAGCGGCCGCGGAACATGGCTCCGGCGGTCAGCGTATAATTGCGGTTGGAATTCCAGATCAGGCGCCAGCCGGCTCTGTCGCTCCATTCCGAGAGCAGGCCCTTAAGGGTTTTGCCTTCTTCCGCCAGCCAGTCTTCAACCGGATCTTCTGCCGAAGACTGCGCATTATCGCTGCTGCCTTCGTCGCTGTTGTCGGCGTCTGATGCTTTCAGCTCTTCCTCATAGCTGATAACTTCCTCTTCGATTGTCGGGGGAATGGCCGCCGAAAGATTGCTGCCGGCGCCGGCCGTTACAATTCTTTCGTCTTGCGGCGTCCTCTCGCCGAATTCTTTATAATCGGCGGCGACTTTTGTATAGTTTACAAAATCGTTATTCTGAGCGGGAACATTAATCTGCTGCGGCTGCTCGGGCTCGCGAAGCTCCAGAGTTTCGCCTCTCGGTTCGGCAAAAGCGGCGCAGCCGGCCAGGCACAGACAAAAAAGCGGTGCGGCAAAAATTTTAATTTTTAAGTTCATTTTGGCATTCCCTAAGCAGTATTTTCCCATTTTTGTTCCTATCATACAAATTGAAAAATAAATAATCAAGCGCGAGACAAAACTTATTACCAGCGCATATAATAACCGTTTTGCATCGCCGCGGTGTTATTTATTCCTCCTCCGTCCAAATCATTTTTGACCTTAATCGTCCGGATAACAAACGAGTTCGGTTCGCGGGAAGTGAAAACGATTTTTATCTTGCCGTATTCAACTCCTTTGCTGGTCAAAATATTATAAAGCAGATTCAGCCTTTTCTGCTGTAAAGCCCGCGAACTGGTGCCGTCTATGCGGATCTCAAGCGCGGTTGTGGCATCTTCCTGGGTCTTGTTGGCAAAAGCTTCAAGCCAGTTCAGGGTTTGTCCCGAAATTTCGGCCCGGTTGGGCTGAAAAGCCAATCTGATTTCTGTCGGCAAAATTTTGCCCTGATAAAATTTCTTTTTAAAACTGGTGCGGATTTTTTCCAGAATTGTATCTTCGTTATCCGGCAGTTCGTCAATGTCCCGGCTGCCGTCTTCATAACTTTCTCCGGGGTTCTCAATAACCGTGACATTTTTGTTTTCCGGCTTCGGCGAGCCTTTGAACAAAGAGGTAATGCCGCTCAGAATGCCGCCGCTTTTGTTCTCGGTTTCTTTTGCTTTTTCAGTTTCGGCGGTATTGTTTTCTTCTTCCAGGGCGAAATCTTCTTCAAATCCTCTTTCCTGCCGTTCCTTTTCCAGCAGGCGTTCTTCAATTTCCCGGTTATGCGGAGAGGAGCCGAGCCGAGGGGTCAGGTTCTTTTCCTTCATAATATCTTCGGGAATAGGGATAAGCAGATTTTTCGAAATCTCCGCCGTCTGTATTTCACTGTCCTCGCCTTTGCTTGTTTTCTGGGCGCTGAGCTGCGGAATTGTGTCGTCGGCTTTGTTGTATTCTTGTTCCAGAACCATGCTGTTTTTGGGGTGTTTCGCGCCTTTGGCGACCAGCCAGGCATCATCGCTGTTGCGGGTCTTTTCCGCCATGGTTTCCCATTGCGGCGGCGCCGGTAAATCGGTTCCGTTTTTTGCTCCGTCCGCCGGTGCGTTCATGCTCGAAATCGGCACGCTGCCGTCGGCCAGGGCAATCTGCCTTGCCTCATTGCCGCTCTGTGCTATCTCAATTTTCCTTTCCGGCCGCCTGCTTTTGTCGGATGTGTATTCCAGAGGGATTAAAAGCTGCGGTTCGCCGGTTTGCGCCGCGGCAGTCTTCTTTTCCGGTTCGGATTTTATAACCGGGCGGGCCGGCTGCGGCTGGCGGGGGGGGGTGTGCGGCTGAACGGTTTTTTCCGGCTGCGTTTCGGCTTTTTTGCCTTTTACCGGCAGCAGGCTGTTTTGGGCAAGAATAATAGCTT
>CALXTG010000140.1 GCA_944391355.1 uncultured Alphaproteobacteria bacterium | reverse complement strand
TCCAATACATTTATCAGATTTTCGGTAAAATCCTGCCGGGTGGTGACAATCGAGTAGTAATTGCCGTATTGTGAGGCATAGCCGCGCAGGGTATTAATTGCTTCTTCAAGTTCGCTGACCGATTTTTCGATATCGGCTTTGCTTTGCCATTCGGCGGTGACAATCCCCAAATCGGCGCTCAGGGCGCTGACGCCGAGAATTTCAATTCCCGAAGAACGGTCTTCGTTGAAATTGATTTTTAATCTCTGGCTGTTCAGCAGGTTAATGCCTTTATATGAAGCCTCGGAAATTAAATCATCATATTGTTCAACTATCTGCCGGAACTGCGTAATATTTTCCTCAGGCTTATTTTTCCAGCTGATCTTATTAAAATCTACAGCTTCCAAATCATCAAATAAATCATAATTTTCTCCGCGGTTCTGAAATTCTGCAAAGCTGTCAAAACTGTTAAGATAAATACTCGTATCGGCAGAAGTTACAGCCTGTTTCCACTCCTTTACAATATTCCAATAACCATTATTTGCCGGCGTGTTATCGTCCTGCAGACTGAAGCTGCTGCCTGCCGAAAAGATAACTTGGCTTTCTCCGGCCGGTTTTAACATTTTTACGGCGGTTGCATTTGAGCCGCTCAAACCAACGTGAACCGCACTGCCGCTGCCGACTCTGATCTGACTGCCGGTTTTAGAAGCTTCGGTCTCAAGGGCGGCAAAATTGTTTCCGCTGCCTTTCAGATTTACGACAGATTTGCCGCTGATATTAATATGCCCGCCGTTATTAGCGCTTAAGGCGTAATTGCCATAACCGACCGAGGCATTTCCGTCATTTTCGTTATAGATATTTATTTTGGCATCCTGAATATTTATATTTCCGCCGTTGGTATAAAGAGACTTAACTTCTGCCGAATTTTTGATTTTTGCATTAATCTCGGCTCCGGATAAAATATTCAGCTCACAGCCGCTTAGAACTTCGGCAACGCGCTGGGTGGAGCCATTTCCTTCTCCGTCAATCTCAATATTGATATTGCTGTCTGCTCCGATTGTCATTGTCGCATTATCTTTTAGAGTTGTGAATTTGATATTATGTCCTTTAGCCACAAAATTTATATCTCCGTTCATTTCTGCGCTCGTATTTTCAATCGCAAAAAGAGAACCTGCCTTGGAAACTCCAGAAACAACAGGTATTGAAGCATCAATATTTAAATCAGAAAATTTAACATTCGTCAGATTTATCGCACTGAACAAAGATTGTCGCTGATCGGCTACAAAATTAATTGTGAGTCTACTTATCGATGAATTGTCAGCCAAGGTAACGGCATATCCGGCTTCGCTGTCAGACAGATGAAAATTCAATGTTCCCTTAGAACCTCCGATATAATCACCCCCGACTAAAGATTGCCCTTCTTTTAAGTTCAGGGTCTGGTTTTCTGCGAGTGTAATGTTCCCTTCAATCACTATCAGACCTCTTTGTCCTGTTTCGACGGCCGCCAGCAGTTCGGCTTCGCTCGACACCCGGGCAATAACCGGCTGCGCAGTTTCGAGCGCCTGATTGGCGACGGCTTTGGCCTGTTCGAGAAATTTGGTGCCGGAGTCAATCGCTTCAGAAGCGGCTTTAATCGTCTGCACGCCCTGCGACATAGCGTCTAACAAGGCGGTTAAATCAGCCGCGCGGTTGTTTAAGGAGGAAGCGGTGTAATAAGAAGAAGGATTATCGATTGCCGAAGAAACTTTAAGGCCGGTCGCTAAGCGATTTTGCACAATATCCTGTTGGCTTGCAATATTCTGCAAACTCAACAAGTTGCTGCGCATCGACGCTGTTAACGAAATCCCCGACATTCTTTCGGCCCCATGTTATTCTGGTTTCCCTATACTGCCATGCTTGGACTTGACCCATTCCCCTTACTGTCATTCTCCGGCTTGGCCGGAGAATTCTCTTCCTCTCTGTCACCCTCGGGCTTGACCCGAGGGTCCAGGTCAATTAATTAGCCTTATTATTTAACCTGGATTCTCCGGTCAAGCCGGAGAATGACGATAAAAATAAGTCGAACCATGACAATAGAGATATATTATCATAATTTCCCATTCTAATCAATATCTGTTAATAAAGACTTAGCGCAACTTCTTTTTCTGTCTAAACAGATTGAACAACCTTTTGTCAACTTATGTTATATAAAAGACCGCTGCCCAAAAAAGGACTGCGGTCTTGTGATTAAACCGGTGGAGCCAGGGGAAACGCTAAGTAAAAATCACCCCAACGGGTGATTTTTATCTGCAAGTTCTTCGGAACATCTTAATGAGCCGCCGAAACAACGTGAGTAAGGCGAATTTAGATGCCGAAGTATCCCGCCCGGCGAGAATTTCGAGCCGAGAGATTTTTAAGGTAAACAAAAGACCGCTGTCCCCAAAAAAGGACTGCGGTCTTGTGATTAAACTGGTGGAGCCAGGGGGGATCGAACCCCCGACCTATTGATTGCGAACCAATCGCTCTCCCATCTGAGCTATGACCCCGTTTGTAGTACTATACCGGCGAGCGATTTCCAATCGCCTTGAGTACCTATATTTTTCGTTTCGAATATAGAATTCTTTTTAAATCTGTCAAGATAAAACAGAACAGAGTTTAACATTTCTGATTATGCCTAAGTTTTGTCGGGACAATTTTCAGGCTTTTTTACACTCTTCTTTGTTGTAATATAAAATCGCAACATTGGTTTATTTTTATTGGGTTTAACCGGTATTTTTAATTGAGGGGAATACTCTGCGCTGCGCTTGAGTTGCCTCTGCGGCGCTGCCCGCTTGGGCACCGGCGTACTCCCGTCCGCCTGCGCCTTGTAGTCGAACCCCTGTCTCAGGTCTTCGCTTCCGTCACCTTCATCCATTAAAAAAGCCGCCGTAAAAGGCGGTTTTTTTAATGGTGGAGCTGAGGGGAATCGAACCCCTGACCTCTTGAATGCCATTCAAGCGCTCTCCCAACTGAGCTACAACCCCATAATAATCACTTTCCAGGTCGAGCGCTTATTCAAGCACTCCAAGAACAAGGGGGAATATAAACAAAGAAATTTTTATTGTCAAATACTTTTATCAGCAAAATGTCGAAAAGTTTTTACCGGGCAGACAGATAAATAAATGCTTGACAAAAAGGCCGCAAACCTTAATAACAATTCCATAAAATTTATTATTATAAACTTTAAAATAATTCATTATGGAAAAAGTTATTATTATTTTAACCGGGGCACCCGGTTCCGGAAAAGGTTATCTCGGCGAATGTCTGATTAAAACCCTACAGGAAAGCGGAAAAATAAGCGCCAATGAAATGGTCATTATTTCGACCGGAGATTTGATCCGCAGGGAAATCAAGAGCGAAAGCGCTTTGGGATACAAAATTAAAAGCATTATGGAAGCAGGTGAGTTTGTTTCAGACGAAATCATCGCTTCGCTTTTAAAAGAAAATTTGTTGAACAATCCGGCCCGGATTACAATTCTTGACGGTTATCCGCGGACGGAAGGCCAAGTCAGCGATCTGGCCAGAATTATCGGCAATCGTCCGGTCTACATCATTCATCGCGATACACCGAACGATCTCATCCTGAAAAGGATTCAAAATCGCCGTATTTGTGAAAAATGCGGCAAAGTTCAGACGGCTGACCATGCCGATTGCGTTTCCTGCCACG
>CALXTG010000139.1 GCA_944391355.1 uncultured Alphaproteobacteria bacterium | reverse complement strand
TGTCTATTATTCTTTGGCGCTGTTTCGTCAAAAAAAGCCCGGCTATCTTGCCGGGCTTGAAGATCTATACTTTACCGTAATAGGCATCGGTATACATTTGTTTGATTTCCTTAATCAGCGGATAACGCGGGTTGGCGCCGGTGCACTGGTCATCAAAAGCCAGTTCCGCCAGTTTGTCAAGACTGTCAAAGAAAACCTTTTCATCAACCCCGGCGTCTTTAATCGACATCGGGATACCGATTTCCTTTTTCAGCTTCTGGACGGCGGCAATCAGCTTCTTGACTTTCTCATCGTCATTCTTGCCGCCCAGCCCTAAAGCATCGGCTACTTCGGCATAACGTTTTTTACCTTCTGGGTAGCGGTATTGCGAGAAGATTCCCTGCTTGGTCGGCCGGTCGTTGGAATTGAAAGCAATAACCTGACAAATCAACATCGCATTGGCGACACCGTGGGCAATGCCGTATTCGCTGCCGAGTTTGTGCGCCATCGAGTGGCAAACGCCGAGAAAGGCCTGAGCAAAACACATACCGGCCATTGTGGCGGCATAGTGCATATTCTCACGAGCCAGCGGATTATTTGCGCCGTCATTGACCGATTTGCCGAGATTTTCAAAAATCATTTTTATCGCTTCAAGCGCCATACCGTTGGTGAAAGGCGTGGCCAATACCGAGGCATAGGCTTCCAGCGCATGGGTCAGGCTGTCAATTCCCGAAGCGGCAGCCAGACCGCGCGGCATGCTTTGTACCAGATCAGGGTCAATAATTGCCATATTCGGGGTTAAGGTATAGTCGGCAATCGGATATTTGATATGGGTTTCGGAATCGGTAATTACCGCAAAAGGCGTAACCTCCGAACCGGTACCGGAAGTAGTGGGAATTGCCACCATCGTCGCTTTGGCTCCCAAGTCGGGGAAAGTGCAGATACGTTTGCGGATATCCATAAACCGCATTGCCAGATCATGGAAAGAAACTTCGGGATGTTCATACATCAGCCAGACAATTTTGGCAGCATCCATCGGCGAACCGCCGCCTAAAGCAATGATGACATCCGGCTCAAGGTTGCGGACAATCTTCAGGGCATTTTCGATCGTCGCCGTATCGGGATCCGGATTGACGTTGGAGAAAATCTGATAGGCAATGTCCATTTCCTCAAGGACATTGGTAATTTTATCGGTATATCCCAAACCAAACAGCGGTTTGTCGGTAATGATAAAAGCTTTCTTTTTGCCGGCCAGTTCGCGCAGAGCGAATCCGGTCGCTCCCTGTTTGAAATAAATTTTGGGCGGAACGCGGAACCACAACATATTTTCACGGCGTTCGGCAACATTTTTAATATTAATCAAATGTTTTACTCCTACATTTTCACTGGCGGCATTGCCTCCCCAGGAGCCGCAGCCCAAAGTCAGAGAGGGATCAAGACGGAAATTATACAAATCGCCGATACCACCCTGAGACGACGGCGTATTTACCAGAATGCGGCCGGTATCAAGTTTGTCGCTAAAATAGTTAATACGGTCGCGATTGTGCTGCGCGGTATATAAAACGGCGGTATGGCCGCGGCCGGCAAAATAGACCAGTTCGGCAGCTTTTCCGACCGCGTCTTCAAAACTGTCGGCTTTATAAAGCGCGATTACCGGCGAGAGTTTTTCATAAGAAAATTCTTCTTCAACGCCGATGTGTTCAGCCTCGCCGACTAAGATTTTTGCGGTTTCAGGAACTTTTATCCCGGCCATTTCGGCAATTTTATATGCCGGCTGCCCGACAATCGCCGAATTTAATTTTCCGTCCCGGATAATGGTTTTGGCAACCTTGGCTTTTTCTTTTTTATTGAGCAGATAAGCGCCGCGATATTCCAGTTCGGCTTTGACTTCATCATAAATATCCCTGTGGACGATAATCGACTGCTCGGAAGCGCAGATCATGCCGTTGTCAAAAGTTTTGCTCATGATAATCGAGCTGACCGCCGTCTTAATATCGGCGGTTTCATCAATGACGGCGGGCACATTGCCGGCGCCGACGCCCAGAGCCGGTTTACCGGAGCTGTAAGCCGCCTTGACCATGCCGGGGCCGCCGGTAGCCAGAATCATGCTGATGCCTTCATGCTCCATTAAATGTTTTGACATCTCAACGCTCGGCTCGTCGATCCAGGCAATAATATGCTCGGGCGCCCCGGCTTTAACGGCAGCTTCCAGCAAAAGTTTTGCCGTGGCAATCGTGCATTTTTTAGCCCGGGGATGCGGTGAAAAAATTATGGCATTGCGGGTTTTTAAGGCAATCAGGGTTTTAAAAATCGTCGTGGAAGTCGGGTTAGTGGTCGGAATAATACCGGCAATTACGCCCAAAGGTTCAGCCACTTTGGTCAGCCCGTTGGTTTCATCGCGCTCGATAACTCCGCAAGTGTGCGCGTGACGGTATTTATTGTAGATTTCTTCGGCGGCAAAATGGTTTTTGATAACTTTGTCTTCAACTATACCCATGCCGGTTTCTTCAACCGCCATTTTAGCCAGCGGAATCCGCGCGTCATTGGCGGCCAGAGCTACCGCGGCAAAAATTTTATCAACCTGTTCCTGCGTATAGGTGGCAAAAACTTCCTGAGCGGTTTTAACCCGGTCGATAACCACATTCAGGTCATCGGTCGTCGTTACCGCGCCGCCGGAAATATGTTCACTCACTTTTTTATCTTTCAAGCCTTTTCTCCCGAAATAAAAAAATTCTTTCTCAAAACCAGAGGATTTTAACGGAAAAATCCCAAAATATCGTTAACAAACACAAAAAAAAGACCGGCAGCAGCCGGCCTTTTATCAAAAAAACTTGGGATTACCAGGCTGATTTCAGATCTTTGATATCTTTTTTCAGCAGGTCGCCTTTGGCTTTTAACTCGTTCTTTTTAGCTTCGCGGGCAGCCTTGTCGGCTTCCTGCTGGGCTTTCAGCTCAGCTTTCTTAGCCTCTTGCTGAGCTTTGTATTCAGCCTTTTTGGCTTCTAAATCGGCCTTGATTTTATCCTTAACCGAAGTATCGGATTTTTTGGTCTCGGCATTGGCTTTGGCTTCAGCAGTTGAGCTTTTTACTTTTTCTGCAGCTTCATGCAGTCTGTCCATGCCGTTGGCAACGGCTTCATAAGCATCCTGCGCGTGAGCGGCACCGGCTATAATAGCCAAAGGCAGAGCCAGACTTAAAATTTTGGATAACTTCATTTTTAATCACTCCTTTTGATTATGCTTTTAATTTAAGATACCACAGATGAATCCGGTTAAGGAAGGAATCGGTGATGTTTTCTTCAACCGTATTAAGTTTAAGCAGCGAACCGTTGTTAAAGTCAATACTGTCGACATGATATTTTGTATCGGCAAAATAATTTTTGATAATTATGCCCTGAGAGGTAGTGCCTTTTAAGAAGATTTGCAAGTCCAAACCGTCATTTTTAAACTCCAGTTCGGCAAAGTTAATATCGGGCATGATAATATGATTCAGACCGCCGTTTTCGGTAATCGTATCCAGGCCGTCGCCGCGGTGATAATAATAAATGTCATTGCCGGCGCCGCCGGTAAAATTCTCATTTTCCGGGCTGTTGAAAAAGACATAACTTTTTCCCGGCTGCGGGGGACGACCGGCATAGCCTTTCTGATAAGAGCGGTTAACGACGCCGGGTTTCATATAGGCCAGATTATTATAGGCAAACAAAGAATTCAGATTTTCATCATAAATCTGCTGATTATACTCTTTGCCCTTTAACGAATTATCGAGCACGTCATAAACCAACAACAAAACCGCCGGGTCGTTCGTAGCATTGACGGACTGCGCCTGGGAAAAGATATTTTTCAGGTCTTCGTCATCAACCGTTTTCTTACGCGCCGAAACATAATAAGGCAGAGCCGAACGCAGCATGGTCTGCGCCATAATCGCCTGAGCGGTCGAAAAATAGAAGTCATCGTAAATTTCATTTATCTTTGCGGCATTTCCGGTTTTTTGCAGCCAGTCTTCCTCACTGATACCGGAAACTTTTGCCAATAAGGCCAGTTTACGGTGCGGCAGCCCTGATATTTTTTCATCAATCGGAATACCGTCAACCCGGCCCCAACGCTCCAGCATCCGAGTATAAAGTTTGAAAAACTGCCCGGCATCCTGATTGCCAAGATTTTTTAATTGGGTCAGCAAATCGGCCAAACCGGGATCTGCCATTGCGGCATAATGCAAATCTACCAGACTGCCCAAACCGTTCAAATTCGGAAGTTTGGCGATTTCGTCCGAAACTTCGCGAGGACCGATATAACGCTTCCGCACCGACAGCGGCGTAAAGTTTACTTCATAGAGGTCAATATTTTCCGCGGCTTCCATAAAACCGACGGCGCGTGCCGAAGCATTAAAAATTTTAACCGGCTTTAAGGCATCGGTATTTTCGATGACCAGTGCCTTAATTCTTAAATCGGGCAAAAGACGTGTTTCTCCCGGTTCGCAAAGATTGTTGAGATTTTTATCCGACCACAGCGTCAAATCCAGAAAAGCCCGGTCGTTCATATCTATCCGCCCGTCACCGTTGCTGTCAAATTTTTGCAGTTCTTCCAGAGAACGCAGCGGCCGGTTCCGCTCACAATCAGTCATCAAAACGGCATCTGAGGGGGCAATCCAATCAATATCCTCGGCCAGATTGTCGGCATTGGTATCAAAAAAATAATCGCCTTTGCCCTGTTTCAGGTCTATACCGTCATTATTAATATCGGCAACAAACAAGCGGGACGGCTGAACCGGCTGCTCAGGCAAAGGAGCGGCCGCAGGCGCGGGCGCCTTTGCCGCAACGCCGGTTTTGGGCACAAATTTGGGCATCGGCCGCGGAACCGGCGCCGGTGATGAAAAATAGATAAAATAAACGCCGGCAGCGCCTAAAATTACGGCGATGAGGGCCAAAAGACGATAAATTCTTTTCATATATAACCCGTTGGATAGCTGTAAAATCAGTCAGTTTTCAGCATAAACCGTTTTTATAAATTGTCAAAAAAAATATATTCCGACTTGCAGAATTAACAACGGCAAGATATAAATTTTATAAAATTAAAGGAGAAAACAAATGAAAAAAGTTTCGGCCGGCATTATCTGCCGCAACGGAAAAATGCTGATCTGCCAGCGCCCCGAAGGCAAAACGCTGGCCGGTTATTGGGAGTTTCCCGGCGGAAAGCTCGAAGAAGGCGAAACTATGCCGGAATGCCTGAAACGCGAGCTTAAAGAAGAGCTGGGAATCGACGCGCAAATCGGAAAATTTTTTATGGAATCGATTTATAAATATGATTTCGGCGAGATTGCCCTCAGCGTCTATTTTGCCGAAATTGACACCGCTCAGGAACTGATCCTGAATGTCCATCCGCGAGCGGAATGGATCGATCCTGCCGATCTTGATAAATATACTTTTGCACCGGCAGATTTACCGATTACCGCCGAATTAAAAAAATATTTTGCCGGACAGCGTTAATTTTAAGGGAATCTTAAAAGTATTCGGATATTAGTCGCAGGTCAGTTAAATCAATATCAGCGCTGCGAGTTTTTATCATGGATATCATTAAATCTTCCCTTGCTTCTTTGCGGGCAATTATTTCTCCGTTGACAGCTTTGTTTCTGGGCACGGCTTTTGTCTGCTGCGGATATGCTTCTTTGAGCTCTATTTTCGCAATGAAGCTGAACCAGAGCGAAACACCGACCAGCATTGCCGGTATCATTCTGGCAATGTATTATCTCGGCAGCGTTTTGGCGGCGGTTTCAGCCTCGCATTTTATCAACAAAGTCGGCCACATCAGAGTCTTTTCGGCTTTTGCGTCGCTGTTGTCCGCTTTGGTTCTGGCGCACGCCTTTTCTCCAAATCATCTCTACTGGGCATTGCTGCGGCTCGGCGAAGGTTATTGTATCGGAACAATTACCATGTGTCTGGAAAGCTGGATTAATACCCGAGCCAATAACAGCAACCGCGGCTTGATTATGGCCGTCTACATGATTACGACCTATCTCGGCGCCAGCCTCGGACAGTTGTTTTTGATAATTCCCGATCCCTCGGGTTATATGCTTTATATCATGATTTCCATTCTGTTTTCAATCGCCCTGCTTCCGGTTTCGATGACAGCGCTCAGAGTGCCAAAGATTCAAAATTATAAATCGATGTCTTATCGCAAAGCTTATGAGGCTTCTCCGGTCGGTTTTGTCTGCTGCATTACCAGCGGTATTCTTATCGGTACTTTCTATACTCTGGGAACCATTTATGCCACCGATATGGGACTGGCAATTCAAGATGTCTCGATGTTCATGTTCTTTGGCGTTTTCGGCGGTCTGGTGGCTCAGTATCCGCTCGGCAAACTTTCTGACCGGATGGACCGCCGTTATGTTTTGACCGGAATCTGCGCAGTATTAGTCTTTCTGGCACCGCTTATACATTTTATGATTAACGGCGGAAACGCCAGCCTGATTATTTCAACCATGTTGCTCGGAAGCTGCATTTTTACGCTTTATCCGATTTCGGTTTCGCATGTGAATGATTTGATTTCGGATGACGAGCGGCTTCATGCCAGCGGCATGTTAATTCTGGCTCAGTATCTGGGACTGATTATCGGACCGATTATTGTTTCTCTCGCCATGCAGTATATCGGCGCCTCCATGTTCGCATTTTCTTTCTCCATCGTCAGTATCGGCTTTGTTGCCTTTACATTCAGACATATTCGCAAAAAGCCCGATATCAATTACATCAGCAATACGCCGACGACGCCGATACCGGTGGCGCCTACTCAGGCCTTTAACGAATTGTCTCAGGACGATACGATAACCGACCGGGCCAAGGAGCTCTTTCTGAAGAAAATCAACTGATAAAAAAATCCCCGTTTGCAACGGGGATTTTTGGTAAAGATTAAAGCTTAGTGATTTCAACTTCGTTACCGGCAATATCCTTGATGCCGTATCCCATCGCTTTTAGCTTATCGCGGAGTTCGTCGGATTTCGCCCAATTCTTATTAAGGCGCGCCTGTCTGCGTTCCTCAATAATCGCCGAAACTTCGGGGGTGATTTCAACGTCCTGTTCTTCCGGCTTATTTGTCAACAGATTAAGGCTGAACACAGCGTCAATATGCTCAATAAACTTCAGTTTATCAGCGTTAACGACATCGTTATCCTTTACCAAAGTCCAGACAACCGACAAAGCTTGCGGGGTTTTTAAGTCATCAAACATAAAGTTATCAAAATTATTGATATATTCCGATAACTTGGCCTGGCTGACTTTTTGCGCGGCGGCGTCGGGCTGCTGTTGACTTTCCTTCCAGAGGGCAATTTTTTTCAACAGATTTTCATAAGCGCTCTTGGCAGCGTCCATGCTGTCAAAACTGAACAACAGCTGTGATTTATAATGCGCCCCGAGGCAGAAATATTTATAATGTTCAGGACGATAGCCTTTTTCGGTCAAGACATCAAGCGTCAGAAAATTACCGGCCGATTTACTCATTTTTCCGTCTTTAACCTGTAAAAACTCGGAATGCACCCAGTTATTGACCCAGTGATGCCCGAGATATCCTTCACTCTGGGCAATTTCATTTTCATGGTGAACCGGAATATGGTCAATTCCGCCACAGTGAATATCAACTCTGTCGCCGAGATATTTCATTGCCATGGCCGAGCATTCAATGTGCCAGCCGGGATATCCGCGCCCCCATGGAGAATCCCACTGCAGAATCTGATTTTCAAATTTTGAGGTCGTAAACCAAAGAACAAAATCCGACGGATTCCGCTTATTGGCATCCTGATCGACACGGGCGCCGTGGCGCAGATCTTCGCGTTTCTGGCCGGATAATTTGCCGTAATCTTTGAACTTGGCGGTGTCAAAATAAACATTGCCGCCGGCAAAATAAGCGTAACCTTTTTCCTCAAGCCCTTTGACGAAATCTATCATCTCCTGAACATGTTCGGTAGCGCGGCAGACGACGTCGGGACGCGCCAAGCCCAGCGCATGAGTATGTTCAAAAAAGATTTTTTCATATTTGCGGGCAATATCTAAAACCCCGGCATGTTCTTTTTCGGCCGCGAGCAGCATTTTATCATCGCCGTCATCGCCATCGCCGGTCAGATGTCCGACATCTGTTATATTCATGACATGCTTAACCTTATAGCCGGCGGCTTTTAAGGTCTTTACCAAAATGTCCTCAAATACATAGGTACGGAGGTTGCCGATGTGCGCATAGTTATAAACGGTCGGGCCGCAACAGTAGATTTTTACCTCATTGTTTTCAATCGGTACAATCTTGTCGGTCTTACGCGTTAAACTATTTTGAATTAAAACATCGTGCACTTTTTTTCTCCTTTTAAAATTCTTTGCCGATGATAACAGAATATCTGCCTCTGTCAATTATCATCTTTACAAAAACACTGCCGAATCCTTCCGGACACGGCAGCGTATGCAAACGGGCAAGCCTATGGCTAATCGGCTTCTTTGGGGGTCTGGCCGATTTCCTCAAAAACCAGTTCTTTACCTTTAGCATCGGATAAGACCAGTTTTTTACCGTCTAATTTATAACTGACCACTTCCGGCAGAAACTGCAGGTATGCGCTTTCGGCTTTCATCATGTTTTCGGGGCCGGCCATCATGGTCGAACCGATCGGCCCCAGCGTCAGTTTATTGCCGTCTTTTTTATAACTGCCGAAATAACGGTTAACTGCCGACTGGCCGTAGAATCGGCTGCCGTCCTTATCAAATGCAATAGTGATTTCGGCATTATCCGAAGCGTCGGTAAGTTTATATTCTTTTCCAGAAAAGCTGTCAGATGCCTTGGAACAAGCGGCAAGCAAAACCAACGCAAATGCAGCGGCCAGCAGTTTTTTCATTGTTTTCTCCTTGGTTATCGCAATTATGATTTAATATAATCATAAAATAACGAGATTCAAAGCTGAATGCAATTAAATTTTATTATAACTCTCTCGAAAAAATATTCATTGATATGAAATAATTATTTGAGCCTTGCTGATCATATACAGAAATTTTCAGTTTACCTGTTTCGGTTTGATAAACGCCGTT
>CALXTG010000138.1 GCA_944391355.1 uncultured Alphaproteobacteria bacterium | reverse complement strand
TTCTGTTGCAAGACAGCTCTTATAAAGGCATAAATCTACTTGACGGCCAGAATCTGAAAATCAATTTCAATGAAGACCGTTCGTCTAAAATTGATGTTACGGGCGTTAAAGCCGACAGCGACAGTTTGGGATTAAAGACCAAAGAATGGAAAACGGCCGAGGATATTGAAAAATCCGTTTCCGAACTGGAAGAAGCAATTAACTCGTTGCGCTCTTTTGCCTCCGCATTCGGCAATTATTATTCAATTGTCACCACCCGCCAGGATTTCACCGAAAATCTGATAAATGTCCTGGAAGAAGACGCGGATAAACTGACGCTCGCCGATATGAACCAGGAATCTGCCAATATGCTCGCATTACAAACCTCCCAGCAGTTGGCGGTTAATTCGCTTTCCCTCGCCTCTCAGGCCAGTCAATCAATTTTGAAATTGTTCTGATTAAGACAACTGTAAAAATCTGTCGTTTTATTTATTCAGTATGACTTTTACCAAGTTTAAGAGATAAACAATTACCAGAAAAGCCAATGCCCGGCTGAGAATCGTTACCGCCCCTGCCCCGGCGCCGATGACGCCGTACTGAATGATTAACGATGCAATGAGAGCCGCGCCGCTGTTTAACAGCCAATAATGCTTATTATTCAGGAAAATAAAGGCGCAGACGGCGGCCGGAATACAGACATAAGCGCTCTGCATCATTTGCAGGGTTTTGCGGGAGAACATTTTGATAAAATGGATGTTCATCATATAGCCGACGGCAATGATAATAATTGCGGCGGCAAGGATGTATAAATAATGTTGTTTTTTCATGTTTTTTCCTTAAAAAGTCATTTGCGGCTAAGCTAACATGACGGGGAAAAACTTGCAATAAAAAAACCGCCTTATGCAAGGCGGTTTTTTTAGTATCAGAGTTGAGATTAGAAAGTGTATCTTACACCGGCGGTCAGCTCTTTAAGATCTTTCATAGCTTTGGCACCGACGTAGGAGTATCTGGCCATAACACGGGCAGCAAAGTGTTCATTGAAGTCATACTGAGCACCGAGACCGATACGGTAACCGGTTCTGTCTTTGTCGTATTTGCTGTTGTGTCTGATCGCGCTTTTATCTTTAACTTCCATGTTATAGTTGGCGATACCGACCGAACCCAAGAGGTTAAAGCCGTCGCAGCCGATCGGCAGATAACCGTAAGCATCAAGACCGTAAGCATAGAATTTTGATTTATATTTTTCTACGCCGCTGACTTTGCTGGTTCTTTCTCCGGACTGCTGGAAGAAAGCTTCAATACTGGCATAATCGCTGAGCATTGTACCGATATTTACAGCTCCGGAATTGTAATCTTTCTTTACTTTATATTCTTTTTTGATGTTGGCATCAGAATAGACATAATCCAAACCGATGTAAGGATTTACGGTATAATTCATAAATTCGGCAGCATTTGCATTCATAGCAAATACACAGGCAACACCGGCTAAAAGTAATGTTTTCTTCATTTTATTAACTCCATGTTATGTTTTAGTGTGGTTAAACTATCTTTTGCAGAACAGGAGATAATTATTAAAAAAGTGATTTAAAGAGTGTAAGATAAAAAAAATATGATATTTTGTTTTAAAAATGTAAATTTTTTTAGGAAAGGCTGTTTCAATGAGTTTTCAGTGTCCGGGGAAGGATTGTCATAAATGTGCCCGTCTGATTGATTTTCGTCAGGAAAATATCGCTAAGTATCCGTCTTATTATAACGGACCGGTCAGATCTTTCGGCGATTTGTCGGCTCAGGTGCTGATTGTCGGGCTGGCTCCGGGTTTGAACGGAGCGAATCAGACCGGGCGGCCTTTTACCAATGATTATGCCGGCGATGTTCTTTATCCGGTGCTGAAAACACACGGGCTAGCCGAAGGAAATTACGGAAAAAGAGCCGACGACGGTTTTGAACTTCGAAATGTGCGCATTACCAATTCGGTGCGCTGTGTGCCGCCGCAAAATAAGGTGACCGGTGAAGAAGTTAAAAACTGCGGGGCTTATTTAATTGAAGAAATGCGGTCAATGCCGAATTTAAAAATTATTCTGACACTCGGCAGTGTCGCGCATAATGCGGTTTTAGGCGTGCTCGGTTACCGGAAGGCTGCCTTTAAGTTTGCTCACGGAGCAGTTCATAAACTTGATAAGCACGGAATTTTAATGATTAATTCCTATCATACCTCACGTTATAACATTAATACCGGGGTATTGACGTATGAAATGTTTGACGAGGTTATCCGAAAAATAAAGACATTGTTATAAAAAACAAGCCCCGATATTTCGGGGCTTATGTTTAATGGGTGCCGATACCGGCGAAGCCCATAAATGCCATTGCCAGCAGCCCGGCCGTAATCAGGGCAATCGGGGTTCCCTGCAATGCAGCAGGGACTTTAGTGCGGGCCAGCCTTTCGCGCAGCCCGGCAAAGATGATAATTGCCAGCGTGAAGCCCATGGCATTTGCCAAAGTAAAGCAAACTGCCTGCAATAATGTAAAATCTTTTTGTATGCTCAGAATGGCAATACCCAGAACCGCGCAATTGGTGGTAATCAGCGGTAAGAAGATTCCCAAAGCCTGATACAACACCGGCGAAAGTTTTTTCAGCATGATTTCAACCATCTGCACCAAGGAAGCAATCACCAGAATGAAAACGATTGTTGTCATGAAAGTTAAATCATTGGGCAGCAGAAGCAGATTATAAATCAGATAAGTGACTATGGTCGATAAAGTCATGACGAACATAACCGCGCCGCCCATGCCGGCAGAAGTGGAGATTTTTTTTGAAACGCCGAGAAACGGGCAGATTCCCAAAAACTGCGATAAAACAATATTATTGACGAAGATGGCGGTAATAAAAATCATAATATAAGAAGTCATCAGTCGGCACTCCGTTTGATAAACTTGTTAAACAGGATAATCAGGCCGGCCAGAGCCAGGAATGCGCCCGGCGGCATGATGAACAGTAACATGGTGTTTGCGTCGCTGCCGGCAAAATTCCAGCCGAAAGCCGAACCGGCGCCGAGAATTTCACGAACCAGACCCAGTGTGGTCAGGCTTAAGGTAAACCCTGCCCCCATGCCGACAGCATCAAGGAAAGACTGAAAAACCGTGTTTTTGGAAGCGAAGGCTTCGGCACGGCCTAAAATAATGCAGTTGACGACAATTAAGGGGATGAAAATTCCCAAAGCGGCGTAAAGACCGGGCAGATAAGCTGACATAACCAGCTCAACGACGGTAACAAATGTGGCGATAATGACGATGAAACAGGGAATCCGCACTTTGTCGGGGATAAAATTTTTGACGGCGGCAATTGCCATATTGGAAAGAATCAGTACGAATAGGGTGGCAATTCCCATGCCCAGCCCGTTTATTGCCGAAGTGGTGACGCCTAAGGTCGGGCACATGCCCAGAAGCATGACGAAAGTCGGGTTTTCTTTAATCAGTCCGCGCGTCAGATTTTGAAAGCTTGTTTTATCCATGATTATTTACCTGCATTTAATTTAAGATAAGCTTTGTGCGCCCGGTCAATGGCGTCGATAACCGCCCGGGAGCTTATAGTCGCCGCAGTTACGGCGTCAATTTCTCCGCCGTCCTGACGTACTTTGAAGACACCGCGGGACGGATCAAATCCTTTGAACTGGCCGGAAAACTTTTCTTCGCTGATTTTGGTGCCGAGACCGGGGGTTTCTTTTTGTTCAATAATCTTGAAGCCGTTAATCGTGCCGTCTAGGAAAAAGCCGACAATCAGCTCCAGTCTTCCGCCGAAAGCTTTGTCGGAATAGCTTTTGACGGCGATGCCTTTGACATCGCTCCCCTGTCGTCCGGGATAGATTTCAATCGTGTTGCGGTTGCCGGGCTGAGTTCGGATAATTCGGTCTTCAAAGGGATTATTGTCAAATTCGCCGGGCAAAACCTCTTGAATTGCGGCAAGTTCGCGGGCATTTTTAGCTTTTTCTATCGGTTCCTTGGTAACCTGATAGGCCACGCCGAGAACGATTGCCGAAATTATCGCAACCAAAGTCAGAACCGTAATCATTCCTCCCAAAGAAGATAAAAAGTTTTTGGCGTTACTCTTTTTTAACATCTCAGTGTCTCCCCGTTCCGTAAATTCGCGGTATGAAGTGCCGGTCAATCAGCGGAACAAACGCGTTCATAATCAAAATGGCAAAAGAAACGCCTTCGGGATAGGAGCCATAAAGGCGGATGATGACCGTCAGCAGCCCGCAGCAAACGGCAAAAAATATTTTGCCTCCGGTTGACAACGGCGAGGTTACATAGTCGGTGGCCATAAAGACAGCACCGAGTATCAGGCCGCCGGAAAGTAAATGAGATAACGGGTCATATTTGATATTGCCGGTGTAGAGCCAGAGAATACAGGTGAAAACGAATACGGTTGCCAGATAATAGAAAGGGATATGCCAGCTGATAACCCGGCGATACAGCATATAAGCCAGTCCCAACAACAAAGCCAGAGCCGAAACTTCTCCGAGGCTGCCGCCCATATAACCGAGGAACATTTCCTGATAAGTCGGCAGTTCCGAGAGAGCCGAACTTTGATCGGACAGCGCGGTCGCCGAACTTTGGACATCCAGGTGTTTGAGAATCCCCAGAGCGGTGGCTCCGGTTTGGACATCGGTATTTAAGAAATCTCCCCATGACGGTCTGGGCCAGTGCGTCATCTGTACCGGAAAAGAGATAAACAGAAAAACACGGCCGACCAGAGCCGGGTTGAAAAGGTTTTTTCCCAAGCCGCCAAAAGCCATTTTGGCAACGCCGATTGCCATGAAACAACCGGTCAAAATCATCCAGACCGGCATGCTGCTCGGCAAGTTAAAGGCCAGAAGCAGACCGGTAATGACGGCTGAGTTATCGACCGTCGTATTCCCTTTATGCAGCAGATAGCGCGAGATCAGGTATTCAAACAGAACGCAGCCGGCGACAGCAGTCAGCATTACCTTGACGGCGCCGATGCCGAAAATCAGCCCGGCAGCCAGTGCGGCCGGCAGCAGGGCAATGATTACGTCGCGCATGATTGTCTGCGTCGTAACGGGCGAGCTCATATGGGGAGCGGTAGAAATCGTAAACATTAAGTCGTCACCTTATTTAGATTTTTTCAATTCATATTTTCCCAGTTTGCAATAATCAAGCAGCGGGATTTTTGCCGGACAGGTATAAGCGCAGGAACCGCATTCGATACAGTCGGCAACGCGCAGCGGTTTTAGTTCGTCATAGAGGTTGTCTCGGACAAAAGAAGCAATGGCGAAAGGCCTCAGTCCCATCGGGCAGACATCGACGCATTTTCCGCAGCGGATACACGGGCCTTCTTCGGGGCGTGCCGTAATCCTGCGGCTTAACAAAAGAATACCCGAGGTCAGTTTGGTAATCGGCGCGTTAATGTTTACCGCGGAAGTTCCCATCATCGGGCCGCCAAAGATAACCTGGTCGACGTCTTCCGACACTCCGCCGCATTGCTCAATCAGAAAAGAGGCCGGCGTCCCTACCCTGACCAGATAATTGCCGGGACGGGCGCAGGCATCGCCGCTGACAGTCACAATTCTTTCAAACAGAGGTTTATGTTTCATAACTGCTTCATAAATGGCATAAACGGTTCCGACATTCTGAACGATGCAGCCGATGTCTATCGGCAGTTTTCCGGGCGGAACTTCGCGGCCGGTAATTGCCTGAATTAACTGTTTTTCACCGCCCTGAGGATATTTGGTCGCGCAAACCTGAACATTCACCCCGACATAACGGCGGGAAATATTGGTCAGAATTTCAATTGCTTCGGGTTTATTTTCATCTACGGCAATAATGGCGTTTTGAATCCCCAAAACTTTGTTGATGATTTTGGCGCCGACAATAATCTGTTCGGCCCGTTCAATCATCAGACGGTCGTCTGCCGTCAGGAAAGGTTCGCACTCAATACCGTTTAAAATCAAATAGTCGGGTTTCTTTTCATGCGGAACCGCTGCTTTAATCGGGGTCGGATAACCGGCGCCGCCCATGCCGACAATTCCGGCTTCGCGGATAATTTGCACAATTTCTTCCGGAGTGTAGGGAATGTCTTTTATTACGTCATAGCTGCGGTCAATTGCGGGCTCGAATTCATCTCCTTCGACTTTGACGGTTATCATGGTCTCCAGCCAGCCGAACTCCCCTTCGATGTCTTCAACTTTGGTGACTTCTCCGGAAACCGAAGAGTGAACGTCGGCAGAGACAATGCCGTCGGCATCGGCAAGCAGCGTGCCGACTTTAACTTTATCGCCTTTTTGTACCAGGATTTTGGCCGGAGCGCCGATATGCTGCTTGACGGGAATATAAACATATTCAGGAAGTCCGGCTTCGCGAACCGGAGAATCGGCGGTGATTTTAAATTTGTCGGGGTGAATACCGCCGATAGAGAAAGTCTTTTTGCTACTCATTCTTTATCCTCAACAGAACATTTGGTGCAAACAATGGCTCCCGTCGGACAGTTTTTAACGAGTTCGGCGCCGAATTCGTCGGCGGAAACGGAAGACGGGATATAAGACAGATTGTTTTCAACTTTGATTTCCGGGTTGATCTTGGCGCATTTCATACAGCCGATACAAGCCGCTTTGCAGTTTTTGCGGGCGGCAGCTCCTTTCTGCGTGTTGCGGCAGGCGACATAAACCCGATTGCCGTTCGCTCCTTTGGGGCGGATTTCAAACAGGCGGCGCGGACACATATTGACACAGGCGCCGCAGGAGGTGCATTTACTTTCGTCGACTACCGGGATACCGAGTTTTTCATCGATATGGAGCGCGTCAAATTTACAAACCGAAACACAGTCGCCAAAGCGCAGACAGCCGGTCGGGCAGCCGGTGCGGCCGATAAAAGTGCGGTTGGCAAGGCGGCAGCTTTTGATACCGACGTAATTGATTTTCTCAGGTGCATTTTCGCAAGTGCCCTGACAGCGCAGAACAGCGACGGTCGGTTCTTTTTTTGCAGCGGTAAAACCCAAGAGCGCGGCAATTTTTTCCATCACCCCTGCTCCGCCGACCGGACAGTATAAATTTGCGAAAGATTTGGCATCGGCTTTGACACAGGCCGCGGCAAAATCATGACAACCAGCTTTGCCGCAGGCTCCGCAATTGGCGCCGGGAAGAAGCGCTTCGGTTTTATCTATTCTCGGATCTTCGCTGACGGCGAATTTTTGCGAGACAAAATACAAAACTATTGCGGCGATAAAAGCAATAGAACCTAAAATCAATACATTCAATAATATCAAATTGTCCATGACTACTCTCTGTATATAAGCGCAAGGCTTCGTTTTTAGCGGATTTTATTTCCCCTGTAAACTAGCGGCGGCTTATTCTGAAATGAAATTTTCTTACAAAATATTTCTTCAGCCAGAATAGTACAAAATAATAAGGAATCAAGATGATAATGCTATATATCCCGGCGCTTGTTTCATTGCCGGTCAGCAGATATGCCGTAATCAGACTTCCCAACATCAGCAGCAACGGCAGAAGATAGCCGTAAAAAACCGCTTTGAAGCCGTAAGCGGCCGACATGGCGATGTTAACTTCTTCCCCGATATTATATGAGGCCGCGTCAGGGGTTTCGACAGTAATCAGCCGGTCATGACAATCTTTGCTGCCGCAAAAATTATAAGCAGGACAATCTGTACAGGCGGTTTGCGGCGTCAGGCGCACGGTTATCTGTTGAGCTTCGATTTTGGTGATAACCGCGCGGTGTGCGATGTGATTCAAAATTTTTCTCCCAAAACTTTTTTGGCGCTTTTGGACAGCTGCATTTCAAATTCTTCTTCTCCGCCGTCCGCGGCATTGTTTCTTATAAATAAGATTGCCGGTATCTTTTTTCTATCGGCAAATTCCAACCCCTGGGGATAACCTTTGGCCATAATCGCGGTAGCCAAGGCATCGGCGCGCATCGCAGAATCATCAATTACCGTGACTGAGGCCAGTCTGTCATCCAGCGGATAACCGCTATGCGGCGAAATGGTATGAGCATAGCGTACGCCGTCTTTGATAAAATAATTGCGATAATCGCCGGAAGTAGCCATGGATTTGCCGGAAAGCGTGAGAACCAGAGCGTTGCCGTCATTGTCAGGATTGCGGATGCCGATGTTCCAGCCGCCGCGGCCGGTGGTTCTTTCTCCGGAAGCTCTTACTTCGCCGCCAATTTCAACCACGTAATTCCGGTACCCTTCGGCATTAAGAAATTCGGCTACCCGATCCACGGCATAACCTTTGGCGATTGCCGAAAGATTTAAGTACAGACGGGAATCGTTTTTTTGCAGTTGCGTATAATCATCGGAGAAATGAAGTTTTTTATATCCGATATGGCGGCGTGTTTCCTTAATTGTGTCGTCATCGGGGAAATTTCCGCCTTCTTTTATGCCGAACCCCCAAAGATTAATCAGAGGGCCGACGGTCGGGTCAAAACTTCCGTCGCTTAATTCATAAATTTCGGCGGCTTCCTGCAGGACACGGCTCATTTCCGGCGAGAGCTTCAGAGTTTCGCCGGCGGCTGCCTTATTGATTTTATTGAGTTCGGAATTGTCTTCAAAAACGGACATTTGATAATTTGTCAGTTTAAGTATATGTTTAATTTTCTTTCCTAGTATTTTGTTTTCTATGGGTGATTTTATTTTTATGTGATAAAAGGTGCCGAAAATTTTGCCAGAATAAGTCTGGTAAGACTGCGGTCTGTTAAAAACATAAAGAACCACCAGCAGAATGGTCAGAAATATTGAAATATATTTGAAAAGTCTCATATTTATCTATGCCTGACAAAAAAAATGTTTTACAATCAGCGATGAATGTTCATAACCTTTGGAGAGGTAATTATAATATGTTAAATAAATTAAAATCAATAGCAAATACCGCGGTGCGTAAAACCGAGGAATTTAAACTGGGAGAAAAAGCCGCCGGCCTGCGGGCCTTTGCCAAAAAGGTTTCGGCTTTTATCTATAAAGTCGTAGACATCAGTGCTAAAAAAATCAGCAAGGCCGGAGTTTCCGCCAATGTTGTTACGGTGACGGGATTTATTATCGGGATTTTGGCGATTAATTTTCTGTCATTGGAAAAATACGGATACGCTCTGGTGTGCATTTTGATTAACCGCTTTTTTGATGCTTTGGACGGAGCAATAGCCCGTCACAACCGGCCGACGGATTTCGGCGTTTTTCTTGATGCTACGCTGGATTATATCTTTTATGCCGGCGTTATCTTCGGTTTTGCTCTGGCCCGTCCCGGCGAAAATGCCATTCCGGCGGCTTTCCTTTTGTTTGCTTTTGCTTCCGCTGCTTGCGCAATGCTGGCTTATTCGGTAATTGCCTATAAAAATGACAGCAGCAAGAAAACCGACATCACCCCTTCCCCGTTCTATCTCGGCGGTTTTGCGCAAGGTTTTGAAACACTGATTGCTTTGGTAATTTTGTGCATTATTCCCGGATTTTTCCTGCAGATTGCAATTATTCTGGGGATACTCAGCATGGTTAAGGTTTTGTCGGTAATTGCGGCGGCTTATTATAACTTTACGATTGCGCGTCGTACGCCGAAGGAATAAATGTATAAAGTCCTTAGATTTTTAATTGCGGCGGGCGCCGCTCTTATCTTTTGCGGTAAGAGCTACGCTTTGTCCGTTACCGAAGCGACGGACAGAGTCGGTGTCGAGCTGCTGACTTCTTCGGAAAATCTGGTCTCCGGGGAGCTGCTGGAGATTTTGATAAAATTTACGCCGGCGCCGGGATGGCATATTTTAGCCGAGAATCCCGGAGATATCGGAATTCCGACCAAAGTTGACTGGAAGCTTCCGGAGACTTACCGGCAGGGAAAGGTTGTCTGGAGTATTCCCGAGAAGTTTGCCGATGAAGGAATTGTGCAGTTCGGCTACGAAAACAGCGCTTATTATCAGACGATTATTGAGGTTCCGCAAGATATCGGCGATGATGACCGGTTCGGGGTTGACATATCCTGGCAGGCCTGCCGGGAAGAATGCGTGCCGGAAAATATTTATCTGAATTTTACGCTGCCCCGCGGCGATAAAATTAAAGTCAATCCGTTATGGCAGACTGCCGAAGCCGAGGCGGCGATGTCTTTTGTTCCGGGAAACGGTTTGCAGTTGCCGCTTATTCTGCTGATGGCTTTTCTGGGCGGGATTATCTTAAATTTTATGCCTTGTATTTTTCCGATTTTAGCCTTAAAAGCCATAACTTTGGCGCAAACGCCCTATAATCGGAAAAAAAGCCGGATCGAATCTTTCTTTTATTTCAGCGGCGTGTTGATTTCGTTTTTATCAATTGCCACAATACTGATTATTTTGCGTTATCAGGGCGAGCAGATCGGCTGGGGGTTTCAACTGCAGTCGCCGGTTTTTGTAGCAATTATGATTGTGGTGTTCGTCATTATCTTTTTAATGCTGCTTGATATTGTGACAATTCGCAATCCTCTGGCCAATAAAGTCGGCCGGATATCTTTTAAGCGGCAGAAAATTGAGGCCTTTATGACCGGCTTTTTTGCGGTTTTGATTGCCAGCCCGTGTACGGCGCCGTTTATGGGAATTGCCATCGGTTATACTTTGTCGCGGCCGATATATGTTTTTTATCCGGTTTTTCAGGCTTTGAGCATCGGCTACGCCCTGCCCTTTACTTTAGCCGGTTTGTTTCCCCGTGCCATTCATCGGATTTTGCCGCGTCCGGGCCGCTGGATGGAAATTTTGAAAAAAATCTTTGCCATACCGGTTTTCCTGACGGTTGTCTGGCTGGTATGGGTCTTATGCAATCAGGTGGAAGGGCAAAGTTTTTCGGAAGAACAAGATGTGGTTTGGGAGGTTTATGAACCGGAAAAAGTCAGCGAGCTGGTCAGGCGCGGCGAGCCGGTATTTGTGAATTTTACCGCTAAATGGTGTATTACCTGCCTGGCAAATCAGAAGGTTGCTTTGCAATCTGAGAGATTTAAACAGCTGGTCGATAAGCGGCGAATCCATATTTTTAAGGCGGATTGGACAAATCACAGCGATATTATTACCCGGGCGTTGAAGACTTACGGCCGGAACAGTATTCCGCTTTATGTCTATTATGGCGGCAGTGAAAATTATGTGATTTTGCCGCAGTTGATTACGCCGGCAATTCTGGAAGATTATCTGCAATAAAAAAAGCCCTCGTTGCGAGGGCTTTTTTGCGGAGAATTTATTTACCGAAAATACCGATGGATTTTACCCGGTCTTTAACGCCGCCGACGACGTTATTAAGATTTTCCTGAGCAATGCCTTTCAGGTCAATGGCATTGCTTTTAACAACGGTTTGTGAGGCCGTAGTCAGAATTTTGCCGATTACTTTAGAGATTGTTTCGGGAATGCTTTCACCATGGCGGCTTTCGCCGATACCCTGCATTTTAATCGAAGGCAAGGCAACCGAAAGCTTTTGTGTTTTTCCCGGTAAAGCGGCAATTACATCAATGTTTCCTTTATCAATCAGCAGATTTTTGATGATTACTTTTTTGCCGGAGGAATCGGATTTTGTCGCTTTTGTTTCCTTTTGCGGTTTTGCATCAGCAGCGGTTGATTCAGAGGTTTTGCCGTAGTTTTCAATATTTTTGAGAATTTCAGAAACATTGTTCTGGGTAAGCGAGATCATTTCATAGGTGATTTCCGGCTGTCTGACTTTAATCTCATCTATGATAATGGTATCGGAAGTAAGGCTTTTGAGGTTGACTTTGATACTGATTTCATCGAGTTTGAATAAATAAGGAGCTGAATAGTTTTTAGGATTGGCAATTGTGATTTGAGAAATTTTACCTTCGCCGCTGCTCAGAGAAAGACTGAAACCTTTTAAGTCAACATCGGTACCGGTGACCTGACTGCCGTATTTGTTGACTAAACGGCGAACAATCGTATCCAGCGAGGGCGTAAAGACATAAGCGGCAACGGCAGCAACCGCAACAATGCCGAGAATAAGGTATTTTTTCTTCATTTTCTATCCTTCCGTAAGTTGATATCGTTTTATTTATACCTTTTTTTCATAAGATTTCAATAATTTTAAAAAGCAAAGGGTGTCGACTGAGTAAGTCAACACCCTATTGGGGAGAGGCACAGCCAATAAAGCTCAATAAAAAAATGCTGTACCTCTCTATCATGATCTAGCTATGAACTCTTAAGAAAAGAGGGTGTTTCGCAACACGCTCTTTCCGGCTCCGACATCATCTCGACGTTCCGGGCGAATAAAGGAAATACCGGATGGAGCCGCATTGTTATGCCTAAGAATTATTAGTATTAAAAGCGACTTTATGTCTGACTTAAGAATGTCTAATTATCTAACGCAAAAATGCCAAACATAAACGGAATATTAGCCGCTTTAGAAGAAACATAAAAATTCTAAATAATATAAATGTAGGTGCAACATAAGTTTTTTTCTTTATTTTGTCAAGTCTTTTTTAACGAAAATTTATACTTTTTTCTATTAAAATACTCAGAACATCAGGAAAAGCTTATAAAAGGAAAAATTATGATAAATCATGAAGATAATTTGCGACAGGCTATCGAACTCAGTAACGAATCGGTGAACAACGGCAGTTCGCCGTTCGGCTGCATTATTGTTGATGCAGCGGGACGAATCGTCGGAAAAGGTTATAATCATGTGGTTCTGGATAATGATCCGACGGCGCACGGAGAAGTGACGGCTATCCGCAATGCCTGCAAAAATCTCGGTACGTTTGATTTGAGCGGCTGTATACTTTATACCTCCTGCGAGCCCTGCCCTATGTGTCTGAATGCCTGTAAGTGGGCGAATATTGCCGAAGTCTATTATGCAGCAGACC
>CALXTG010000137.1 GCA_944391355.1 uncultured Alphaproteobacteria bacterium | reverse complement strand
CAGGCACCCTTCGATTTCCTCGGGCGGTTTTTTTTCGGCCAGCAGTTTGAGGAAGTCCCGTGCCTGAGGCATAGGATCTTTGACGGCAAGGGAGGTTCCTTCCTTATCGGTTTTGATTTTGATGTCCCGCGCGGGAGCGCCGAGTTCCTGCAAACGGGCAAGCAGATAACAATGCCGCAGGTTTTCCAGGGTTGCTGGAGATATTTTAAGACGGAACGAATCCGGAGCGGCGCTGCTTGCCAGCCCCTGTTGTTCCAGCCGTTTAAACAGTTTTTGAAATTGCGGGGAAGGCGTTTTTACCGAGCAGACAGTGGCAAAATCGTTAAATTTGCTGTTCAGGTCAATATCGGCGTCAGCCGCAAATAATTTGCAGACCTGAGCAATATCTTGGTGTGTTTTTAAAGCCGGCCGGTAATAGAAAACAGCTTTGGCCAGCCGGCGGCTCAGGTCGGTTCCGGCGGGGCCGAGGTTAAAAGTCAGTTTGCCGCCGTTTTGGCTTATTTGTCCGCGCCCGGCAAGGATACGCCGATTAAGCGACTGCCAGTCAGACTGCAGCAGCGGAGAAAATTCGGCAGTCATCAGCAGATTATTCCGCTCGTCAATCCGACAGGCGGCGGTTGTCGTTTCATTATTGCGGCGGCGGTAGTGCATGAAGCGGTTTATTGATTTGACGGATTGTCCGACGCTGAAATTCTGCGGGCCGATTTTTTTGAAAATTTCGCTGGTAAAGAAAATCTGAAAGGTTCGTACGTCATATTCCAGCGGCTGCCGGCGGTAAGCCGTGTAGTCGGAGCCGGGCTCAAGATAGAAACGGCCGTTATTATGATAAAGCCCGGTTAACGCCGCAGAATAGGGCTTGAGCCTCTGGACGGAATGCCATAACTCATGCGCGTAAGTATAAAGCTGGTTTGATAAGGCGCCGCGGTTTATCCGTATCCGGTGCGCCGGGTAGTAATAATCGCCGTTAGGGGAAGCATCCGGAGAATCAAAAAAAGTCACAGAAGGTTTGAAACCGGGACGGTATTTTTTTCGGGAAAAGAGTTCGCCGTACAGCGTGTCGCGGATTTTTTTCATGGTCTGCAGCCGTTGCGCTTCGCTCATCAGGCTGAAGTTGGCCAGTTCGGTTTTAATTTCGGGACGGCGGGCGAACAGGTCGTCGGCAAGGCGGGCGGCGGCCTCTTTGACTTTGGCGCGGTGCGCAGCTTCAGGGCGATAATTTTTGTTCAGTTTGATGAAAATACTTTGGTGTTTTTTCAAAAAATCAGTCTGCGGATTATAGAATTTGAGCGCTTTTTTTCCTCCCGTCAGGCGGATGAAGTTTTGACGCCAGCCGTTAAAGCGGTTTTTCCATTGCTGGAAACGGTTCAGCTTGCTGCAGAGTTTGTCTATCTGCGTATACAGACGGTTCCAGTCTTCGGTAGTCAGACTGCGGATTTCTTCGGGCCGGAGTTTGTCAACGAAAGCGGCCAGTTCTTTGTCATTTTTGAATAAGGGTATTTTCATAATCGTTATATATAGCAAAATTTGTCTAATCTGGCAAGAGAATTTTTTTGACAAGGGGGTCTTTATCTTTTATCAAGGAGAAAAAGGAAAAATTTATGGCAAGACACAAAAAAGGCAAAGACATAACCGGCTGGCTGATTCTGGACAAGCCGCGGGATATCGGTTCAACTCAGGCGGTGAATCTGACCCGCCGCTGGTTTGACGCCAAGAAGAACGGGCATTGCGGGACGCTTGACCCTTTTGCGACCGGCGTGCTGCCGATTGCTTTCGGTGAGGCGACCAAACTGATTCCGCAGGTGACGGACGGGCGCAAGGTTTATGAATTTGTCGTGCAGTGGGGGGCGGCAACCAATACCGGCGACAGCGAAGGCGAAGTTTGTGACTGTAACGGCAAGATTCCGACCAAAGAAGAAATTTTGCGGGTTCTGCCGGAATTTATCGGTGAAATTATCCAGGTGCCGCCGGTTTATTCGGCAATTAAAATCAACGGGCAGCGCGCTTATGCGCTGGCGCGTGCCGGTCAGGAAGTGGAAATGCCCGAGCGAATCGTTGAAATCTATGCGTTGGAGCTGTTGGAAGAGCTGCCGGACGGGCTGGCGCGGCTGCGGGTTGAATGTTCCAAAGGGACTTATGTGCGGACTCTGGGGCAGGATTTGGCTCTCAGACTCGGTACAGTAGGGCATTTGCGGGAGCTGCGGCGCCTGAAATGCGGAAATTTCGCGATAGAAGACGCAATAAAACTTGAAAATTTAAAAAATATGGTGCATAGTGAAGCTCCCGAAAGGATTTTGCTTCCGCTGATAACATCACTGCGCGACATCGCGGTGATTGCCGTAACGGAAGCAGATGCCGCCAAACTGGCCAAGGGACAGAGCGTTTCGCCCAGAAGTTATGATGTTTCATTACTTGTCGGGAAAGAAGCAATGGCTGTCTGCGGAGATAAAGCGGCGGCGCTGGTGCGAATCGATGAACGCAGGATTGCGCCGGTTCGCGTGTTTAATTACTAAATGAAGGAAAATATTGATGTCGATTTCGAATGAAAAAAAACAGGAACTGATTAAAGAATATGGTTTAACCCCGGGTGATACCGGTTCTCCGGAAGTTCAGATTGCGATCTGGACCGCTCGTATCAATAACCTGATTGAGCATTTTAATGTTCACCAGAAAGATACGCACTCTCGTCTGGGGCTGATGAAAATGGTCGGTAAACGCCGTCACCTGCTCGATTATCTGAAGGGCAAAAGCGAAAGCAGATATCAGGACATCATCAGCAAACTGAATATCAGACGCTAAGATCAGATTGGAAAGAAGCGGAACCCGTCAGGTTCCGCGTCTTTTTATTGATGCCAAATCCTGCCGCGGCAGGTGTTTTCCGCTAGCGGAAAATCTGATGAATCCCGTCCGGAAACGGACAAAGTTTTGTTAAAATCCTGCAAGGGCAGGTAGAGGTTATATAATTTAGATGAAAGGTAAAAAGTATGATCGATTTTAAAGTCAGCCGCAAAGAAATGGAATGGGGCGGCCGCAAATTAGTATTGGAAACAGGTAAAATAGCCAGACAGGCAACGGGTTCGGTTGTGGCTACCTATGGTGAAACAGTCGTGCATGCAACCGTTGTTGCGGCTAAAGAGGCAAAAGCAGATCAGGACTTTTTCCCTTTAACGGTTAACTATCAGGAAAAATATTATGCTACCGGCAAAGTGCCCGGCGGTTTTATGAAAAGAGAAGGCAAGCCTTCGGAACGCGAAGTTTTGATTTCGCGCCTGATTGACCGCCCGATCCGTCCGTTGTTTCCTGATGCTTTCAAAAATGAAGTACAGATTATCTGTACGGTTCTCAGCCATGACCAGAGAACAGATTCCGATGTTGTGGCGATGATTGCCGCTTCGGCGGCGCTGGCGGTTTCCGGCATTCCCTTTATGGGGCCGATTGCCGCTGCCAAAGTCGGTTATAAAAACGGTCAGTATCTGTTGAACCCGACTCTGGAAGACCTGGCCGAAGACAATCAGCTGGAGCTGGTTGTGGCCGGTACCAAAGAAGGCGTGCTGATGGTTGAATCCGAAGCTCAGGAACTTTCCGAAGAAGTTATGCTCGGCGCAGTTATGTTCGGTTTCGACAACTTCCAGCCGGTTATCAAAATGATTGAAGAGCTCAAAGCCGAAGCCGGTAAAGAAGCCTGGGAAGCTCCGGTATTTCCGGCAGAATTTGATACGCTTTACAATCGGATTGAAAAAGATTTTATCAAAAAATATGAAGAAGCTTTCAAAGAAACCGATAAGCTGAAACGCGGCACTTTGGTCGGTCAGATTTCGGAAGAAGTCAAAGCGACGATTGATCCGGAAAATGAACTGGAAGTCCGTTATGTCGGCGATGCTATCGAAAAATTGATGCACAAAGTTGTCCGTGAAAAAGTTTTGACAACCGGTCACCGCATTGACGGCCGCGATACCAAAACGGTTCGTCCGATTCAGTGCGAAGTCGACGTTTTGCCGATGGCTCACGGTTCGGCGCTGTTTACCCGCGGCGAAACTCAGGCCTTGGTGGTTACCACGCTCGGTACCGGCGAAGACGCGCAGATTATTGACGGCCTGATGAAAGAGTATAAAGAAGACTTTATGCTCAATTATAACTTCCCGCCGTTTTCGGTCGGCGAGTGCGGCCGTATCGGAAGCCCCGGCCGCCGCGAAATCGGTCACGGTAAACTGGCCTGGCGCGCTATTCATCAGATGCAGCAGAAAAATAAGGATACTTTCCCTTACACTATCCGCGTGGTTTCGGAAATTA
>CALXTG010000136.1 GCA_944391355.1 uncultured Alphaproteobacteria bacterium | reverse complement strand
TGGATGAGTGGCAGAGAGGCTGAATGCGCGCGACTCGAAATCGTGTATACGGGGTGACTCGTATCGGGGGTTCAAATCCCTCCTCATCCGCCAATAATAAAAAAACCTCTCTTAGCAGAGGTTTTTTTATTATTGATGTCTGAATCCGTTCAGACTTCGCAAAAGCTCGTCTTCACGGCTTTCAGCTTTTGACGGTTATTGGGCTTTATCGGCAGGTTTTGATTTTAGGTCGATAACGACGAATTCCGATATTGTTCCGGTTTTGAACTTAATTGCCCAGTCGGAAAGGCCAGAGGTTACAATAAAGTTTGTCCGGTTTCGTTTTTCGTATCCGTAAGTTTTATCATTCGCGCCGATCCATTCGCCGACTTTATTGAGCGGAAACAGCTGGCCGCCGTGGGTATGTCCGGAGAGTACCAGATCGACGCCGGTTTCGCTTTGATTTTTATAGTCGTTAGGCTGGTGGTCGAGAACAATGATGAATTTTTGTTTGTCGAGTTTTTCAATCAGGTTCTTCATTTCAAGGCGGGGATTTCCGCGCAGAATTTCCGAGGAATCTTTGCGGCCGGTGATGTAGAACATATTATTCAGCAGTTGTGTTTCATCTTCAAGAATTGTGATATTGTTTTTTTGCAGTTCGGCAGCCAAATCTTCGCCGGTAAAACCTCTGACGGCCGGGTCGTGATAGCCTTTGTCGTGGTTTCCGAAAGCAAAATAAACCCCATATTTGGTTTTGACTTTTCCCAAGGCACGGACGGCGGCCGTCATTTCCGCCCGGGATGTTCCGTCATCAACAAAATCTCCGGCGATTAAAATTATATCCGGATTAAAAGACTGCATTTTGTGCAGATGTTCGGCAAAGCCGACGGCATCAAAAGTTGTCCCGATATGGGAATCGGCGAAAAGGATAATTCGCAGATCTTCGATTTTTTTATCTGTTTCAAGATGATAGACTGTTGCCCGGACATTATGGTTCAGATACCAGCCGGCCGACAGGGAAATGAGACTCAGGAGAACGGCGCAGATTCCGGCATAGTAATGTTTGAAACGCTTTTTTCGCAGATGTTCGATAAGTCCGAAAACGAGGTCGCTTAAAATCCAGAAAACGACAAAATGCAGCAGGCAAACGACGGCGTTCATCAAATTAATTGTCAGACTGAGCGCGGTAAAAATCAGTATAACGATAAAGAAACCGATGAATTTTCGGTATTTCGGGCGATTGCGACCGAATTTTTCCATAAAGCCGAACCGTGACAACCGGAGACTCAGATAAATCAGTCCGGCTGCCGTTGCGGCGATGACAACCAGCAAAATTATATACCACATTAACATCTTGTTTCCCTTTTAATATTGATTTTATTAAAGTTTAACCTTTAGAGCTGACTCTAAGTCAAGTGTTTTTTTGTAAAAGGGAGGATATTTATTTAAAAACGGAAAGCCATTTTTTCCAGACCGAAACTTTTTCTTTTTTGAAAGCAAAATGTTTAAACAGCAGATAGTTATTTACGGTTATGACCGTTAAGGCCAGAGCCTGAGCCGCCAGAACATTGAGGCCGAGATAGGAAACCAGAAGTTCCAACAGAAAGGCATTGAGGATATAGCTGATTGTCCAAGTCAGAATGCTTTTGAGATATTCTTTAAGATGGTTGCCTTCGGTTTCAAAAACCAGAATTTTATAAGCCAGAAAGGCCGTAAAAGAAGAAAGCATCCAAGAGAGAAACAGACTGAACTGATAATGCAGCGCGGTGAAGAAGAAAGTCAGAAAGGCAAAAATCAGATAACGGACGCCGGTATTAGCCAGGCCGACAATCAGAAAACGGATTTTGTCGTCAAGGGCAAACCAGTTGGTTTTTATGTCGGCGTAAACAAAGCGCATGAATATTCTCCGGGCAGTTTCTCTGCTTAAATATAGTTGCCGGCGGCGGGTTTTCAATGCGGGTTTTCGCGCTCTGCCGATGTTTCGGCGGCGGTTTCCTCTTTTTTCTCGCCGCGGAGATTGGCCAGAAACTGAGCTTCAATTTTCATATATTGGTTGAACAGCCAGCGCGACTGGGAAAGAATCCCGATTGAAAACAGCACCAGAATCACCGTTACTTTAGGGTTTTCGGTTAAAAACTGGTGGACAACCGTGGTTATGAAAAAGAGCACGACCATCAGGCGGAAGCTGGTCATCAGCATGAGGGGCAGGCGGTTGAGTCTTTTGGCGGTCCAGAGTTTATAATAAATTGACGCGACGTCGTGGTTGGAAATAAAGAAGTTTTTTTCGGCGTGCGCTTCGTCGGTGATGCTGCAGAGACCGAGCTTTTCCTCTACTTTGCGCAGAAAAGAACGGTGGGTTTCATCGCGGTCGCGGTGGCGGTTCAGTTTGCAGAATACCGCGGCGGCCTTTTCGCGCAAGAAAATCGGCAGAATGGTTTCCCAACCGATCAGGCCTTTGAGGAACGGCGCCATCAGCAGGAAAGTGATGCCGGTGACGACAATCCGGGCATAGAAATTGGGCAGCATTTCATGGAAAAAGGGTTTGATGATGTAAGTTGTCAGACCGATGAGGGCATAAAGAATCATCGAGAACAGCATTAAACGGATGAAATAATTTTTAAACAGCAGTTTCCAACGGCGTTCTTCGATTTTGCTTTCAACGGCGATTGACGTGTTGCGTTCAATATATTTGTTCCAGGAATCGGGCAGGGCTTTGCGGAGATATTTATAAGCCGGTTCAGAGGCTTTTATCATCATCGGCGTCAGAAAAGTGGTGATTACCGAAACCGCCACGATAATCGGATATACTTTGGCGTTGAGAACGCCGATACTCATGCCGAGACTGGCAATAATAAAAGCAAATTCACCGACCTGGGCAAGGGAGAATCCGCCCTGGATAGAGGTTTTCAGGTTTTGTCCCGAAAGCAGAAAACCAAAACAGGACAAGATAATTTTGCCGAGGATGACAATCAGCGTAATCAGAAAAATCGGCCCGGCATATTCAATAAACATTGAGGGGTCAACCATCATGCCGACCGAAACAAAAAAGACGGTGCCGAAAAAGTCTTTCAGCGGTTTGATGTTATTTTCAATCCGGTGAATAATTTCGGTTTCGGCGAGAATCGAGCCCATAATAAAGGCACCGAGAGCCGAAGAAAAGCCGGAATAGGTGGCCAGCAGAACCATGCCGAAGCAAAGGCTGATAGTCATGAGCAGCAGCATTTCGTCATTAAGAAAAGCCGAGATTTTTTTAAGAAAAGTCGGAACCAGATAAATGCCGATAACAAAACAGAGCACCAAAAAGAAGACAAGTTTTACGGTGCTGACGGCTAATTCTTTGCTGTCAATCGTGCTGCCGAGGGCAATGGTCGGGAGCAAAACCAGCAGCAGAATGCCGACAATATCCTCAACAACCAGAACGCCGAAGACTAAATCGGTGAATTTTTGTTTTTTGACGTTCAGGTCGTCAAAAGCCTTGATGATGATTGTGGTTGACGACATCGAAATCATGCTGCCGAGAAAAAAACTGTCCATGACCGACCAGCCGAGCAGCAGCCCGGTATTGTAGCCGAGAAACAACATGAATAAAATATTGGCATTGGCGGTTATCATCGCCGATTTGCCGACGTTAATCATTTTTTTGAAGCTGAATTCAAGCCCTAAGCCAAACAGCAGAAAAATGACGCCGATATCGGCCCAAAGCGTCAGATTTTCTTTGTCGGTGACGGTCGGCACAAAATGGAAAAAAGGCCCGGCCAAAATGCCGGCGAGAATATAGCCGAGAACGGTCGGCTGTTTAAGCTTTTTGAAAATCAGGCTGGTAATGCCGGCATAAATGGTTATCAGCGTCAGGTCAATGAGCAGGGTATGAATCGAATGCATGGTTTTTCCAATATTTGATAAGCGGATTTGTCCGCTGTTGAAAATACAGGAAAAAAATTAATATTTTATAAAAACAGATTGTGTATTTTAGATACGGCGCAGAGATTGTTTGCAAAGGAGAAAAGAAGATGTTGGAAGATATCCGCGGCAAAATCAGAGATATTCCCGATTTTCCCAAAAAGGGAATTGTTTTTCGCGATATTACGACGCTGATTAAAGACGGGCCGGCTTTTCGCGAAGTAATCGATTATTTTTATGATCAGTTTAAAGGCGATAAAATTGATTATGTCGCGGCAATCGAATCGCGCGGCTATATTTTCGGCGCGCCGCTGGCTTATAAACTGGGGGCGGGACTGGTGATTATTCGTAAACCCGGAAAGCTGCCGGCCGAAGTCGAAAGAGCGGAATATGCGCTGGAATACGGAACGGACGCTCTGGAGATTCATAAAGACGCGGTTGAAGCCGGTAAAAAAGTTTTGATAATTGATGATTTGCTGGCAACCGGCGGAACGGTTACGGCCGCTGCAGAGCTTGTTGCCAGATTGGGCGGAAAAGTCGCGGGTTTGGCATTTATGATTGAACTGGCCGATTTGGGCGGCCGTGACAGACTGCCGGCCGCCGATAAAGTTATAGCCATGCTGAGCTATTGATTCAGCCGAATATCTTTATTCTTTCGGATAATGGCAGGAAAGATTTTTCTCCGGCCGGCGCTTCAATGTTGCCGAAGGGCATTTGCGCAATCAGTTTCCACTGCGCGGGAAGCTGCCATTCGGTTTTGACCGCTTCGTCAATCAACGGGTTATAATGCTGCAGGCTGGCGCCGATACCGTGTTCGGCAAAAAGAGTCCAGATGATGTATTGTAACATACCGCTGCTTTGCAGCGACCAGAGCGGGAAGTTGTCTTTATAAGCGGGAAAGCTGTTTTGCAGCTCACGGACGGTATCTTCGTCTTCAAAATATAAAACCGTGCCGTAAGCTTGGGCGAAAGAAGCGATTTTTTGCGCCGTCGGTTTAAATTTTTCGGCGGGAACTATTTTTTGCAGTTCGGTTTTGGTTATTTCCCAAAGACGCTGATGGTTTTTGCCCAGAAGCAGCACAATTCGCGCCGATTGGGAGTTAAAAGCGCTGGGGGCGTTTTTGACAGCTTCTTCAAGAAGTCTGGTCAAAACTTTATTGTCCATCGGCAGGGAATTGCCGAGGTTGTAAATCGATCGCCTTTTAATAACGGCTTGTAAAAATTTATCGCTCATTTTGCCTCTCTTTCATCTTTTTATAGATATTTGGTTTTAGCCGTTTTTTCAAGAGCTGTTGTCAATTTCTTTTAACGGATAATAGTATTGACGAAATTGCCGGAAAATGCTATAAAGAAAACATAAACAAATTATTATGGAAAAATTAGTAAAGTTGGCTGAATTCGGCAACTATGGAATTAGTGTCGATGAGGCCGCCGGACATTTGTACGGTATAAATAAAAAGGCGCCCAAAACCGTCGGTTTTTTGTTCGGTTTTGATAAGTCCGCAGAGGGGAAAGAATATTACAGCGTTGATATGCCTTATTATCGGGCATTGCAGGAGCTGGGTGTTAATGTTCTTTTTCTGGATTATCAAACTCCGCTTGAAGCTTTTGCGGTTTGCGACGGTTTGATTCTGCCGGGCGGAAGTTTTGCTTCTCCGGAAGAATTTTATGCGGATGCTGAAAAAAATTCGGTTGAAACGCAGAAATTGCCGCCGCGGGCAGGAGCTTATCTCGATTTAATCGAGGCAGCGCTTTTGGCTGGAAAACCGATTTTGGGGATTTGTGCCGGGGCGCAGATGATAGCCGGAAGGTTTGGGCTGAAGCTGTATCGGAGTCTGCAGGGGATTGAAAAGTATCCGCATAAGACTTCGGAGCTAAAAGCTCATCCGGTTGTGGTAATTAAAGGGACAGAATTGTATGATGTTCTTAAAAAAGAAAATTATACGGTAAATTCCCGCCACCGGGAAGGACTGCTGCCCTGGAGCCAACAGCCGGAATCGGAAATATTGCTGTATGCGGTTTCGCCGCTGGACGGGATTCCCGAAGCTTGGGGATTTCCGGAAAAAAAGATCCTTTGCGTGCAGTGGCACCCCGAGGATTTTGATACAAGCGTTTACCACTGGTTGGAAAATGTCTTGTAAAAGGAGCTGAATAAAATCAGCTCCTTTTTATATTATTACAGATTGAAGATACAAATGTTTTTTGTCTAATCGTATGTTTACTTTCCCTTAACACTGTGCTAATATTTGTACAGAATTAAACTTTTTAAGGGAGTAAATCAAATGATTACAAATGAACAAGCGGAAAAGATGTTTAATCTGCCGACGATTGAGGCTGAGCCGACCGGCGCCAGAAGACTGATTATTCCGGCATTTGGTTTTGCCGGCGGCAAGGACGCCAAACGGGAAGAGTGGGGAAATGACGGTCCGTTTATGGAAGATGTTAAAGGGCTTGAATTTTTTAATGATAAAGATCAAAAGACTCAGGTTTTAAAACAGAAAGACGGTTGCTTGATTTGTTATGATGCTCCGGGAAGAAAAGAGAAAGTTGAACAGTATCTGAAAGATCATCCCCATACTTTTCAAACGGCTTCTCAGGTTGAAAAACTTATTAATTTTATTAAAAAAGATATGGAAAACGCAGGTCAGGTTCCTGATTTGTATGATACAGATGTGGCTTTTGCGGCAAATCTTAAAGATGCACCGGCAAAAGCAGAAATTGTTCCGGGAATGGTTTTTTCCGGTGTGAAGAAAAAAGAAGCCATTCAGGCTGTTATGGTGAGAGAAGGTGAAGAATTCGGCGGTGCAACAGCCGGAAAGGGCGGTGCTTATCTGCGCCGGGACAGTAAAGGTGATATAAAGATGATTCAGAAAGAGGAATTTTTAAATGCTTATAAGATTACTAAAATGCCGCAAAATAATTCAAGGCAGCAGGTGAAAGGCGAATAATTGTTGTTAAATCTGAAAGGAGCTGAATAAAATCAGCTCCTTTTCTATAGAATCCCCTGTCTACTGGGGGATATTATACGGGTGAAGGGGGGATTCTGCACTGCGCTTGAGTTGTACAGGCTCCCGCTCCCTTTGGTTATCGGTATACTCCGTCTGTCTATCATCTATTTCTGATTGAAAAAAGGCCTCCTTTATGGAGGCCTTTTTTAATTGGAGCGGGTGAAGGGATTCGAACCCTCGACATCAACCTTGGCAAGGTTGCGCTCTACCCCTGAGCTACGCCCGCATTGTGTAGAACGAGATATTAATTACCATATTCAAAAAAAATTGCAAGCATTTATTTTAAATTTTTGCAAAAATTTTTTTCTTTTATCGCGAAACAAAGTTTTGCAGGCTTCATCAGGAAGAAAACCCCCGGAGAAATTTCTCCGGGGGTTTTTAGCTTAGCAGCCCATAAAGAAAGCCCGCTGCAAATCAGCCAGTTTTTTCTTGGCGCTCTCGTAAGCGTCGACCTTTTCGCTATCGCTGTAATCGCGCAAACAGATATCCAGCCTTTTGCCGAATACCGCCGCCCAGCGCATCAAATGATGAAGGCTGAGATTGCTCATTGAGCCGCCCTGCTCGTATTTCTCAAACGATTCAAGAGAAATGCCGGCATAACGCGCCGCGGTCTGTACGTCAAGACCGGCTTCTTCGCGCAGCTTTTCCAGCTCATCGCCCAACAGCTCAAATAAAAAACTTCTTTGATTTTCGGTTAATTCCATAATTTTAACTCCTTATTTTGTTAAATTAAAAACAAAACTCGCCTTTAGATTTAAAGGCGAGGGAGTTAAGAACTGTTCACATGACAGCCAGCTTTATTCGACCGCAAAGGGCTTATATCAGCTGCTCCCTCTTATGAAGGAGTCTATGTGACGGAGTTCTTACTCTCCATTCCCGCTCTCGCAGGAACAAAATCAGAATAGCATAGAAAAATTAAAAATCTACAATTTTTTT